>WFPK01000017.1 GCA_015487555.1 Phycisphaerales bacterium | reverse complement strand
CTTTGGTGCCTTGCCAATCTCCCCTTCTGGACATCCCACAGCGGCAATTCTTCTCCTATGATTCGCTCGATCGAGATTATCCTTGGAGCACCGCGATGCCATATACCCTGACCCCCGATACCGGGATCACGCCCGGTTCTGACAATATTGACTACATCAAGGATCACATTGATACGGGTGATCGGTGGGTCTTGAACTTTGGGCCTCAGCATCCAGCGACGCACACGACGCTGCGTTTGGTGCTCGAGCTCGATGGCGAGCGGATCGCGCGGTGCACGCCTCACATTGGGTATCTGCACTCGGGGTTCGAGAAGCTCGCTGAGCACCTGGATTACAACCAGTATGTGACGATCGTATCGCGGATGAACTATCTCTCGCCGATCTCCAACGACATCTGCTGGCACGGCGGGGTCGAGAAACTCTTCGGGATTCAGATCACGCCTCGGTGTGCGGTGCTTCGGACAATCATGGCCGAGCTGGGTCGGATTCAGGACCATCTTTTGTGCTGTGGTGCAGCTGCGCTCGATCTGGGCGCGTTCACTGGGTTCTTGTATGCCTTCAATCCGCGCGAGAAGATTTACGACATTGTGGACTACATCTCCGGGCAGCGGTTCCATCCCGACTGGACGCGCGTGGGCGGGATTATGAAAGAGATTCCCGACGAGGAAGTGTTCAAGCGGATGGTCAAGAACTTCCTCCATGCTGATCTTGAGCAGGCGTTGGTTGATCTTGAGACGCTGGTGAACCGGAACCGGATTTTTATGGATCGCACGCAGGGGATTGGGATCATGTCGCATGACGAGGCGATTGACTTTGGGTTGACCGGGCCTTTGGCTCGGGCGTCGGGGGTCAAGCGGGATCTGCGTAAGGATGAGCCGTACCTTTGTTATGCGGACAACTGGGATGGCGAGGGGGCCAATGCGGTGAAGTTTTCGGTGCCGATCTGTCACGATGGCGATGTCTACGCCCGGTTCTTGGTGCGGTGCGAGGAGATCAAGGAGTCGATCAAGATCATCGATCAGCTCATCGACAACATTCCGCAGGGGCCTGTGGATATGTATGTTGATGAGAAGATGACCAAACCACCCAAGGAAGATGTGTACGGGTCGATCGAGGGTTTGATCCAGCACTTCGAGCTCATCATGACCAATCGCGGGTGGGAAGCGCCGATCGGCGAATCCTACCTCGCCCATGAAACCGCCAACGGCGAGCTTGGTTACTACATCGTCGGCGACGGCACAAAGCGGAGTTGGCGTGTGAAGACGAGGCCGCCGAGCTTTGTGAACTTTTCGTTGATGTCGAAGATGATCGAGGGTCACATGCTGGCCGATATTGTGGCGGTGATGGGGTCGCTCAACATCGTGGCGGCGGAGCTGGATCGGTGAAGCGATTCATCGCGTTGTCCTTGGTGCTCTTTGTTGGGGTGATACTCACCGGGTGTGGCCTGACGCCGAGTTATACGGTTCGGGTGGTGAATGAGAGTTCCAAGGCGGTGCTGGCTCGGATCGAGCGTCGGCCTTCGATGAACAACATGATCGTGCTCGACTCAGGACGGGTCAAGGCGGGGGATTCGCGGGTGTTTGGGCCGGTGGAGGCACCGCCTTTGGAGCGGGTGTATATTGTGATCCAAAGCCCCGACAACATCCATTCGCTGCCCGAATCGCACAAGATTCGGCGTGGAAACTGGGTCGTGACGATCTCGAAAGGGTCGATCAACTCGTGGGGAGCCTACGAGATCTCGGTGAGCAAGGAGTGAATCTCGGGCGGGGTTTACCTATGATCGCCTGACCGATTGATGGTCGATTGTTTGACCCTTTTGGAGAATGGTGCATCATGGCCTGGATCACGAAGAACTCTGCTGAGACTCAGATTGAAACCCGCGACGAGCCGTACCTGACGAGTGAGATGGAGTCAAAGCTCCGTGAGGTCTATATGCCTCGGTATGAGCGCACCAAGGGGGCGTTGTTCCCCGCGTTGCACATGGTCCAGCACCACTACGGATGGATTCCTCGCCAGGCGATGAAGGAGATCGCCGATGTGCTCGGGATCGAGCCTTCGGAGGTGCTCGATACGGTGAGTTTTTATGAGGAATATTGGGAGCTGCCCAAGGGCGAGCATCTGATCTCGGTGTGCCGATCCATTGCGTGCGAGTTTTGTGAAGCGACCAAGTGCACCGAAGCGATCAAGGCCAAGCTTGGCATTGATGTCGGGCAGACGACCCCGGACAAGAAGTTCACGCTTGTGGAGCTCGAGTGCCTGGGTTCGTGCGGGACGGCTCCGGTGGCGCTGATTGATGATGATCTCCACGAGAACCTGACGCCTGAGCGGATTGTTTCGATGATCGATCAGGTGCAGAACGGGACTTATCAGGCTGGTGGGACGGGTGCGGTGAAGGAAGATCTGTAGGGATTTTCAGCCAAGCCGGTGTGTGCTGGGGGCTCGGCGCTCTGAGAGCAGCGAAGGAAATCAGGAAATCAGGAAGCCAGGAAGCCAGGAAGCCGGGAAGCCGGGAAGCCGGGGGTTGGCCAGGGTATGGTTATGATCTCGCCGGGGGCAGTAAGCCATAGAGCACGGCGATGGCACCCAGCAGGGCGACCCATGGTCGAGATGTGGTGCCTGTTGCCAGGGTTTCGAGCCGAGAGACGGGGATGGGTTTGGGTTCAAAGGGCTCGGCAGCGGGTTCGAGGAACTCGAAGAGTTGTGGGTCGGCGGGTTGTCCGGGGATGATGAGGGCTTCACGATCATCGGCGATCATGCCTAGCTGGGACATGGCGAGCAGGTCAATCGTTGCATCGGTGGGATGCTCGAGCTCTTCGAGGAAGGCTCGGTAGCGTTCGATGCGGGTGTGCTGGGTTTGCTCGATGTGCAGCGCCAAATCTCGCTGGATGCGTGCCTCGCGCAGGTCGATCTGGGCGGGCAGGAGGAGCACCGCGACAAACACGGCCAATCCGGCGCAGAGAATCATCCAACGCCCCAACGACCCGGCCCAGTCGAAGGATGCGTTGGTCTCTTGGATGGAAAGAGCGTGAGTAGGCACCAGGAAGCTATCGGCGTACCGAATCGAATGGCTCGACTTTGCGTGTGCAAATTCGTCAGGTGTCGCGGCTCGACCGTCCCGGGCAAGCTGTGGCTTGAGACACACATCGGGCCAGCACGACTGCGCCCTGCGGACAAGTAGTGGCACCGGGTCAGGACGAAACCTTTGTAGCACCAGTATGCGCCAGCATGCGATCGAGCGCTTTGAGCGCGAGTGTTGTTGCCTGTGGGTGCACGCGTACTGCATTGCGGATCTTTATCGGACCGCTCGCCTGGTCGATCGGCGCATCTTTGGTCGTGCCGATGCCACACAAACCATCGAGCACCCAGAGCATGTGAGGCTCATCAATCCGGTACATCGTCGTGCACAGGCACTGACAATCCGAGAGCATCGAGACATGGACACCCTTGGCTTTGAGCTCGTTGCTCATGCGATTGACGAGGTGGACCTCGGTGCCCACTGCCCACTTGCTTCCCGCGGGCGCGTTGCGCAGGGTATTGATGATGAACTCGGTCGAACCCGATTCGTCGGCCAGGTCAACGACTTCCTTCCGACACTCAGGGTGCACAATGATGCGCGTGGGTTCTTCGTCAGCGCTGAGCGCAGCGTTTGCGCGTTTGATGTCGGCGCAGTGTTCGGGGCGAAAGAGCATGTGGACGCTGCAATGTCCTGCCCACAAGATGGTTGTCGCGTTGTATAACTCGAAAGCGGACGCGCCGCCGAGGGGTTCGCCTTGTTCGGTGAGTTTGGGGTTGTAGACGCAGGTGTTGCGCTCGACATCAATACCGAAGGCTGCCGAGGTGTTTCGGCCCAGGTGTTGATCGGGGAGGAACAACACTTTGATCTCTTCGTCGTCGCGCTTGGGTGTTGTGCCCCCAGCCATTGCCCATGCGAAGACCTGGTCGGCGTTGGAGGAGGTGCAGCATGCGCCGCCGTGCTCGCCGACGAATGCTTTGATGGCAGCGGTGGAGTTGACATAGGTGATCGGGATGATGCGACCGGACCAGTTTTGTTCTTTGAGTGAGCTGTGGATGAGCTCCCATGCTTCGACGGTCTGGTCATAGTCGGCCATGTCGGCCATCGAGCACCCGGCGGAAAGATCGGGGAGGATGACGGAGACCGAGTCGGGGGTAAGCATGTCGGCGGTCTCGGCCATGAAGTGGACGCCACAGAAGATGATGTGTTTGACGGGTGTGCCTTTGGCTGCGCGTTCTTCGACGACCGAGGAGGCGAGCTGGGAGAGCTTGAGTGAATCGCCCAGGAAGTCAGCATGGCGAACGACGGAATCCATCTGGTAGTGATGCCCGAGGATGACCAACTCATCGCCGAGCTGGGCTCGCCGATTTTCGATCTGCGTGTTGAGCTGATCGTCGGCGAGGGCGAGGTAGTGATCGGGGAGTGCGGGTTGCCAGAGCATGGGGATTCCTTGGGATGGGGGATATGCAATGGTATGGATGAATCATCTGTTCGTCGAGTTTCCTGAAATCCTGCACGGGCGATTCCCAATGTGTATCCTAGAAACATATGGATGGAGCAGGACAAATCCTGATCTTTGTGATTTTTGCGATCGTTGCCGCGATTGGCGGGTATTTGGCGCATCAGGCAGCGAAAAAACGCCGCGAGGCGATGTTGGCATTGGCCAACCGGCTCGGGATGAGCTATTGGGCTGCCCATGACGCTTCACACGACGAGGAGTATGCCCATTTCGAGGTGTTTCGGCGTGGGTTTGGGCGGTCGGCCTTCAATACCCTCAGCGGGCAGCTCGAGCTCAATGGCCAGAGGGTGTATTGCAAAATGGGCGATTTCAAATACAAGACCCGTGAAGGATCAGGCAAGAACCGGCGCACTGTGACCCACCGGTTCTCCTACTTGATCCTTCACTTGCCTTATCCCAATACGCCGGATTTGTTGATTCGGCGTGAGGGTGTGTTCGACAAACTCGCTTCGGCCTTTGGGAAAAACGATATCGACTTCGAAAGCGCCGAGTTCTCCAGGAAGTTTTTCGTCAAGTCGCCCAACCGCAAGTTTGCCTACGACATTATCCATCCGCGGACGATTGAGTTTCTTCTTGAGACCAATCCGCCGGTGGTCGATATTGAGCGCGGACGGTTGTGCATGACTGATGGAACACGAATCTGGCAGCCTGAGAAGTTCGAGACCGAGGCTGCATGGGTTGAATCATTCCTCGGGCATTGGCCCGACTTTATTCTCAAAGACCTCGAACAAGGAGTGCTCAGATGAGTGGACTCGTCATCGGATTGATTGTGCTGGGCGTGCTGGCCCTGATTGTGTTCGGGTGGGTGATTGGCATCTACAACAAACTTGTCCGCGTGCGCCAGCACTTGAAGGATTCATGGTCGGGTGTTGATGTCGAACTCAAACGGCGCTACGACCTGATCCCGAATCTGGTCAATGCTGTCAAGGGGTATGCGAGCCACGAAAGTGAAACGCTTGAGAATGTGATCGCTGCGAGAAACCAGGCAGCGAGCAATCACGGCTCGCCGGCATCGCAGGCCCGCGACGAAGGTGTGCTCGTCGGTGCGCTCAAACAACTCGCGGTGGTTGTCGAGCAGTATCCTGATCTCAAGGCTGATTCGCAGTTTATGAATCTGCAAGAAGAGCTCAGCGAGACGGAGAATCGCATCGCTTCATCGCGCCGGCTCTACAATGGTAATGTTCGCGAGATGAACACGACGGTCGAGACTTTTCCGAGCGTGATTATCGCGGGGATGTTCAACTTCGAGAAAGCGGAATACTTCGAGATCGAGGACGCGACGGTGCGCGAAGCACCGAAGGTTGAGTTCTAGTTTCATACAAGCCGCGACCGTGAGGGAGCGGTCTTTGTTGGATTCAAAGTTTGACTCAGAAGACCGCTCCCTCACGGTCGCGGCTCGTTTTTGGTTTTTCAAATCACCTGAGGCACGCGCTGGCATTCGGGACATTCTTGGAGCAACTCGAGTCCATCGCGTGAGTACCCGCATTCGCGGCAGTGTCGTGGGCGGATGCGATCGAGGGTGTCTTTGGAGACGCCGAAGAGTCCGGTCTTGGCGCCTGAGAGTCTCAAGATCAGCCCGGCGGTGGAGCTGATCGAGAGCAGAACCAGAAGCGGGATGAGGATGGCGAAGAGTGTCCAAATGATCGAACTGAACAGGCCATAGCCCATTGCCCGATGGGTCGGAAAAACAAGGGCTGCCGAGACGATGGTCGTCAAGAAATACAGCCCCCAGAACCCGATGCTGATGTTGGTGATATTGAGCCCGTAGACCAACGCGAAGGTCGATCCGATCCACATCGTGATGATGCTGAGGATGATAAGGATGGCTGCGATGCTGCATCGTCGTTGCCACTTGGCGAGGTTGATGAGATCGAGTTCAAAGATTGTTTTCTGGGCCAACAGATGTCCTTTCGATATGAATCCAGAGAGCATACCAAAAAAGCCCGGAGCGATCCGGGCTTTGTGGTTGAGATTGGTCAATATGGATCGGATCACTCGTCTGGTTATTCGTCCATGATCGCTGCCTGTGCTGCAGCTAGGCGAGCGATGGGCACGCGGAAGGGGGAGCAGGAAACATAGTCGAGTCCGACCTTGTGGCAGTAGTGGACGGATTTGGGATCGCCGCCGTGCTCGCCGCAGATGCCGATCTTGAGATCGGGCTTGGTCTGACGCCCCTTGGTGAATCCCATCTCGACGAGCTGGCCGACACCGGTTTGATCGAGCGATTGGAATGGATCCTCGGGGAGGATGTCGCGTGCGAGGTAGTCGGGCAAGAAGGTGTTGATGTCGTCGCGTGAGTACCCAAAGGCCAGCTGCGTGAGGTCGTTGGTGCCAAAGGAGAAGAAGTCGGCGTGCTCGGCGATCTCGTTGGCGGTGAGTGCTGCGCGTGGGATTTCGATCATGGTGCCGATTTTGATGTTGAGCTTCTTCTTGAATCCTTGTTCTTTTTTGACCGTGTCGATGACCCCTTGGGCTTGTTTTCGCAGAATACTGAGTTCTTGATGCGTGCCGACCAATGGAATCATGATTTCGGGCATCGCCTTGATTTTGTTGTTGCTACATTCGATCACTGCTTCGACAATGGCACGGACCTGCATCGAGAGGATTTCGGGGTAGGTGATTGCCAATCGGCACCCGCGATGCCCCATCATTGGGTTGGACTCGTGCAGCAGCGCGACCTGTTTACGAACCACATCGACCGAGACGCCCTGATTGGTCGCGACGCGTTGGATCGCGTCGGGTTCGTGGGGGAGGAACTCGTGGAGTGGTGGGTCGAGCAGGCGGATGGTGACGGGCAAGCCGTGCATTGCGGTGAAGATGCCTACGAAGTCCTCGCGTTGGAATGGGAGGAGCTTGCCAAGGGCGATTTCACGATCGGGTGTGGTCTCGGCGAGGATCATTTCGCGCATCGCGGTGATGCGGTCGCCCTCGAAGAACATATGTTCGGTGCGGGTGAGCCCGATGCCTTGGGCGCCGAACTCGCGGGCGCGTTGGGCGTCAGCGGGTGAGTCGGCATTGGTGCGGACACCCATCGTGCGATACTTGTCGGCCCATTTCATGATCTTGGCGAAGTTGCCCGAGATTCCATCGGGGGTGATGGTGGGCATTGAGCCTGCGAAGACTTCGCCGGTGGAGCCGTCGATCGAGATCATGTCGCCTCGCCCGAAGGTTTGTCCATTGACGGTGAAGGTGCCTTCGCATTCGTTGATATGCACCGCACTTGCGCCAGCGACGCAGCATTTACCCCATCCGCGAGCGACGACCGCCGCATGGGAGGTCATTCCGCCGGTGGAGGTGAGGATGCCGACGGCAGAGTGCATGCCATCGACATCTTCTGGGCTGGTTTCCTTACGGACAAGGATGACTTTTTCACCCTTGTCCGCCCGTTCGACTGCTTCGGTTGCGGTGAAGGCGGGATGCCCGACCGAGGCGCCCGGCGAAGCGGGGAGCCCGGTGGCCAGTGCTTTGTTGGCTTCTTTGGCTTGGGGGTCGAAGTAGGGCAAGAGGAGCTGGACGAGATCGCCTGCGGGGATGCGCAGGAGGGCTTCCTTTTCGGTGATTCGTTTTTCTCTGACCATATCGCAGGCGATGTTGACCGCTGCGAGTCCGGTGCGTTTGCCGGTGCGGGTCTGGAGCATAAAGAGCTCGCCTTGTTCGATGGTGAACTCGATGTCCTGCATATCGCCGTAGTGATCTTCAAGGATTTTTTTGATTCCGATGAGTTGTTTGAAGATGGCGTTGTTCCATTTGGGCATCTCGTCGACATGCAAGGGGGTGCGGATACCGGCGACGACATCTTCGCCTTGGGCGTTGATGAGGAACTCGCCATAGAACTTGTTTTCGCCTGTCGATGGATTTCGGGTGAAGGCGACACCGGTGCCGCAATCATCGCCCATATTTCCAAAGACCATGGTCTGGACATTGACCGCGGTTCCGTTGAGTCCGGTCATGCCTTCGATGCGTCGGTACGAGACTGCTTTGTCGGCGTTCCACGAACGAAAGACAGCATTGATGGCGAGCTCGAGTTGTTTGACCGGGCTCTGGGGGAACTTGGCGCCGACATGCTTGGCGTAGACGGCTTTGTAGGCGTCGCAGAGCTCTTTGAGCCCCTCGGCGGGGACATCGGTGTCGTCGTTCACATTGTATTTGGCTTTGATGGTATCGAAGGCGGCCTCGAAGTGGTGGTGATCGACACCCATGACGACATCGCCGAACATGTTGATGAGTCGGCGGTATGCGTCGTAGGCGAATCGCTCGTTGCCGGTCTTGGTTGCGAGTCCCTTGACTGATTTGTCATTGAGCCCGAGGTTGAGGATGGTGTCCATCATGCCCGGCATTGAGACGGCTGCGCCCGAGCGGACGGAGACAAGCAGCGGGTCGGTTTCATCGCCGAACTTTTTACCGCGTTGTTTTTCGAGTGAGATCAAGTGTTTGGCGACTTCGGCCATGAGTCCCTTGGGGAGCTTTTTGTTGTTTTTGTAGTAGGCTGCGCAGGTGTCGGTGGTGATGGTGAACCCGGGGGGGACGGGCAGACCGATGGAGGTCATGTCGGCGAGGTTGGCGCCCTTGCCGCCGACGAGCGCTTTCATTGATCTGTCAGCCTCGTTCTTTTTGCCAAAGGCGTAGACCATCTTTCCCGCGATGATGCGCTTCTTTGGCGCTGCCCGTTTGGTGATTGATTTCTTGGATGCCTTTGTCGTTGCTTTGCGCGCGACTTTGCGGACGGACTTCTTCTTCGCAGTCTTTTTGTGGGCCGAGGCGGTGCGTTTGATGACCTTCTTTTTGGTGGTCTTCTTCGCAGCTTTCTTGGCGGCCTTTTTGGCAACTTTTTTGGTGGTGGATCGACGGACGGCTTTCTTGGATGGTTTTTTCTTTGCCATGGGCATTGATCGTGTCCTGAAGTGTGTTTGGGCGAATGGTGTTCACTGAGTGAAACTACTTTCCCAGCAGGATTGGCACAAGGCCAAGGGGCTGCTTTGGGGAATTGAAAGTGTAGAGCCACATCTGGGGTTTGGCGCGGATTTGAGTCGATGGATTCGTGCTCCGGGCTCGGCAATGGGCGTAGGAATCGGGTGATCTTGGCGATACCATCTCGGCGATGACCTCGTGCCCGCGCGCCAATCCGACCCCTCTCCCGCTGGGCGAGAACCAGCATCATCGGTTGCAACTCGCCGGGCTGGGCATTGCGCACCTTCAGACACATGCCCGCGTGGTGCAGACCTGGATTATCGAACAGGCCGAAGCAGACCCGATGGGGGCGATTGATCGCCTGATCGAGGCGTATCCGCTCACCGAGCCTTCAGCCGATGCTGGTTGGTTGATGATGCTCAGCTACGAGCTCGGACGGGCGATCGAACCCAAAGCCCAAAGTACGCATGCCTCGCCGATTGAACCTGATGTTTCGCAGGCGTTTCCGTTGGCGGTTGTTCAGCGGTGGGAAGCGTGTGGCGCCCAAGATTCCGGCTTGACAGGAGCGTACAAGATTGGAACGGTTGAATCTTCGATGGGCAAAGCCCAATATATGGCCGCAGTCGAGCGCACACAGGCGTATATCCGCGCAGGTGATATCTATCAGGCCAACATCGCCCATCATTTGTGCGGGTCTTTTTCCGGGTGCGCATCAGCGTGCTTTGCCGATCTGATCCAGATGGCCGATCCCAGACTCGGGTCGATGATGATCTTTGAGCATCGAGGGGTTCGCCATGCGATCGGGTCGATTTCGCCCGAGTTGTTCCTTGAGTATGACCCGTCAACGCGGATCATCCGCACCGAGCCGATGAAGGGCACGCGTCCGATCGGGAGCAGCCAGGCCGAGCTCTACGATTCGATCAAGGATCGGGCTGAGCTTGACATGATTACGGACCTGATGCGCAACGACCTCGGGCGGGTGTGCGCGCTTGGGTCGATCAAGGTGGTCGAGCCTCGCAAGGTTGAAGGGCACCAATCGGGTGTGCTTCAGGCGTCGTCTGTGATCGAGGGGCGATTGGCCGACGGGGTTGGGTTTGGGCAGGTTATCAAGGCGACCTTTCCGCCCGGATCGGTGACCGGGGTGCCCAAGGTGCGGGCGATGCAGATTCTCGATGAGTTGGAGCATCGGGCTCGGGATTCGTACTGCGGGGCGATGGTGGTGTTCGATGATCGTGGAGCGATCAAAAGTTCAGTCTCGATCCGCACCGCCCACATCTGGGGGGAGATCGACCCAGATGCACCAGATTTGATTCGCAATGGGCGGTTTGTGTATCCGGTGGGGGCCGGGGTGGTGGCGGATTCTGATCCTGAGTCCGAATGGGCGGAAACGCTGATCAAAGCAGCGGTTCTGGGCCGGGCGTTGGGGATCAAGATCACCAGCTGAGTTGACGCGTCCGAGAAATTTGAAGGACTGGCTGAATCTCGATAAACTTCTGGGTAAAAAATCGTCGATCTTCATAGGTGCCAATGGGTTGCAGCGGTTTTTACGCACACCCAAGACAAAACCAAGAACGCGATGAGGCCCACTGATGGAACTTCCCGAACCCAAATCAATGACCAACTCGGAACGACGGGCATACGCACGATCGGAAACAGAAGTCGCAGTGAAACTCAGGCGATGCGCCCGGATGCTCTTTACAAGTGGACGCACGCTCGATGTCTCGCAAGGCGGGGCGCTGCTCGAGCTCTTTGGTCCCAGAGAAGCCCATGCTGGCGAGCGCATTGCGATCACCTTCGAGAATCAGTATTGCCCGGTGACGCGGGCTGCCCGGATGCTCGGGGCGCGGGTGATCCGTGTCGAGCCGATGTGTGATGGGCGTCAGCGCGTTGCGATCGAGTTCGATGCGCCTCAGGCGGGTCTTGGGGGGCTCGAGTTACCCAAGGCTGCGTGATCGGTGATCGCCTTTGGTGAGTGTTTATGGTGAGTGTTTATTTCATCGCAGCTTCAATCACCGCTTTGGCCTCGGCGACGAGGTCTTCGCTGGTGAGCTCTTTGGTGATGCTCTTTTGAAATACGATTTCGCCCGTTTGATCAATCACCACGATCGTGGGGAACACGCGGACTTTGAAGCTTGATGTGAGTGCGTCGGCGTCGAGCACCAGGGTGTGGTGGTTTGCTTGCGAAGCAAAGTCCAAGCGTGTTTGCTTTGGGTCGGCTTCGCGGATGGCGAGCCCGAAGACATCGACGGGGTCGGGTTCAAAGCGCTGGGCAAGCTCGGAAACCAAAGGCGATGCGACCTTGCAAGGCACGCACCATGATCCCCAGAAATAGAGCACCGTGATGCGCCCTTGCTGGGTGGTGTTGTTGATCTCTTCCGAGCGTGCATCGGGCGTAAAGGCATACGGCGGGGCGTAGGTGATGCGAGGCTCGGTGGGCTGATTGGGTTGCAAAGCGATCGGCTGGGAGGAAGCTTGTGGATCGGACTCGATGGGTTGATCGGGCGACTCGGCGGAGTCGGGCTTGGGCATGGATGATTTGAATGCGAATCCTTCCGGGCGGGTGATATCGAGCTGGGCCTGTGTGGGTTCGATGATGCGGAGGTTGCTCAGCTCGAAGAGCAGGGTGATTTTGACCAGCCCGGCATCGGTGATGTGCTCGACCTTGCGGGGAAGCCGATCATCGACACCGATGTACCACCGGGCATCGGTGTAGGCGTCGGCACCCGATCGCTTTGCGCGTGTGTTGGGTTTGGTGCGTTTGATGTGGATGACATCGCAGAGCGTGTCGGCGACGGTGTCTTGGGCGAGGAGCTTGATTTCGTCAGCGTTGTCAGCATCTTTGGCAAATGGGTCATCAGCGATGATCGAGTTGATGAGTACGAGGGGGAAGGCGGAGGGCAAGCCTCGGGTCGAGCCTGCGATTGGGCGTTCGTTGATGGTCTGGGTTTTGGTATCAGTCCAGAGGTATCGGTCCTGGGCGATGAGGATGTCGATTGCCTGCGAGGGTGATTTTTGTTGATCGCGTGCTTCGCCGATGCAGTGGATGACGCGGCCGTACTCGTCGTGGGTGCCAAAGAAGAGCTGTCCGCCCATGGAGGGGAGGGTGTCGGCGAAGAGCGATCCGCCTTCGCCTTTCATACGGAACTGAGCGCTGAACCCGGAGAGTTCTTCGATGGCGATGCGCGAAGCGTCGAGGATGTCGTTGGCACTTTGTTCTTGGGCGCTGGCCAATGAGTCCAGTGAAGCGAGCAGGGTACAAAGGAAGGCGAGCGTCATCTGGAGGTTCATGCGTAGGTTCATGCGTGAAATCATGGAAGGTCCTTCGTTGGGAATGGATGCCGGGTGTTCAACGGGGCAGTGGGGTGATTATTGCTTCCCCAAGCGGGTCAGGCGGTCGTTCCCAGGAGGGCTTTGAGGGCTTGGCCTGGGTCTGGGTGGCGCATCAGGTGCTCGCCGATCAGGGCGATGTGGACTCCGTGCTCAGCGAGCTTGCCCAGATCGGCGTGGGTCTTGATGCCCGATTCAGAGATGAGGATCGAGCGGTCATTGACGAGCTCGACCAGATCGGTGGTGTGGGTCAGGTCCGTGACCATCCGAGTCAGGTCGCGGTTATTGATGCCCAGGAGCACCTTCTTGTGGGTCGATGCCCGGATAATCGGCTCGACACGAAGCAGGTTGGATTTGGAATGGACTTCGAGCAGGATCGCCAGATCGAGGGTGTTGGCCAGTTCGAGCAGCTCGGCGATCTGGGCATCCTCAAGGCACTCGGCGATCAGCAGCACCGCATCGGCGCCATAGGCCCGGGATTGGTGGAGCTGGTAGGGATCGAGGATAAAGTCTTTGCGGAGGATGGGGAGATCGGTCTTTGATTTGATCTGGTTGATGAATGGGAGGGACCCGCCGAAGAATTTTTCGTCGGTGAGGCAGGAAATTGCCGATGCACCGGCATTGGAGTACTGCTGCGCGATGAGCTCGGGAACAAATCCATCTTGTGCATATTCGGGTCGGATCAAGCCGGCCGAGGGGCTTTGTCGCTTGATCTCAGCGATGATGCGTGTGCGCGTTCCTGCTGGATCGACCAGGGCACCAAAGAAGTTCCGTGGCGGCTCAGTCTCGGCGATCATCGTTTCAAGTATCGCCAATGGCTCGCGGAGCTTGGCTGCTTCGATCTCTTGGCGCTTGAAATCGACAATCTCGGACAAGACCGCGGGGAGTTCGTTGGGATTGGATGGCGATTCGTTCATAGATTCGTTCATAAAGGTGTCCAAAGGCAGATCGGGTGTTTCGCGGGTTGGATTGATGCTGGGTGTGTTTTTGATTGCCTGTATTGTATCGCCGAGCGTTGCATATGCCGGGGCCCAGGCGGATATGGGTGCCGTCACGCTCGCCCAGGTGGTGGATACGGATTCGGTGCAGAACAAGCGCGTGGGCGATGTGGTCGAGACGCTCAAGCAGTGGAAGATCGTGTCGCTTTCGGTTTCGATGGTGCTGGTGATCGCGTTGTTGTTTGCGGGCGGGTTGCTGCGTCCGGGCGGATTCGCCAAGGCCGGGTTGCGCGATGTCTCGACACTGCCTGCGGTGGCGTGGGTTTTCGCAGCCTTTGTCGTGTTGTTGGCGATGTCGTCGGCTCCACAACTCATCGGCAAGATTCAATGGATTCAAGATCAAGAGTATGGGCATACGGAGATGCTCGCGATCAATACCGTTGGGATGTACCTCTTTGGGATGATCGCTGGGATCGGGATGCTCTTTATTCTCAAGGGCAGCGCCCGTGATAGCGAGGGCAAGAACAACGCGGGCCTGGGGCTGAGCATTCTTGATGTGCCGGTGGGGCTTGGGTGCTTTGTGCTTGCGTATCCGTTTATTGAGCTGCTCAACATGCTCGGCGCGTTCATTTATACGCAGACGCAGGATGCCGCTCCGACGGGGATGGGGCATCCGACGCTCACACTTTTGACCGAGCAGCCTGAGAACTCTTGGGTGTGGGCGATTGTCGCTGGTGCGGTGATCGGGGCGCCGGTGGTTGAAGAGCTGATCTACCGCGTGTTTTTGCAAGGGGCATTGCTCAAGTGGCTCAAGAGCCCGTGGCTTTCGATTATTTTCAGCGCGATCATTTTCGCGGGGATTCATCGGCTCAACTCGCCTCCGGTCCCTTGGCACGCGCTGCTGCCCATCTTCGGGTTGGGCCTGGCTTGCGGCGTCGCCTACGAACGCACCAAGCGGGTGGGCGTGCCAATCACGATGCATGTGTGTTTCAATCTGCTCAATGTGCTGCTCGCGCTGATGATCGGTGCCGACGCTGCCCAGACCGGGGTGTGATTATTCCTGATCTTCAGTGCTTGCCTGCGGGTTTGCTGCGTTCCAGTATTGCATGAAGCGGTCGTATTCTTCCGGGGTGAGGAGCCCGAGGGTGGCGGATGTGCCATTTTTTTATCGACAAGTCGGATTGTCTTAAATTTGTGAATTACATGAGATTTCACTTCCATAATTGTTGAGCTTTCCAATTCAATTGCGATAGGTGGGCGATGAAAACAGAATATAGTAAGGCGCTTTAGATTTAGTTGTTCAGCATGAAGCCAAGAGGGGCAGAATCGCGAATGTCTGACAGCCTTCAACCATTTCGGAAACAGGAATAAAAACACAGGGAGCCATATAATCACAGGAACACCAATGATGAAAATAGGGCTGTCAAATGAATACCTAATTGCAAGCGTAGTAGCTGAGGCTTTTTGGAGAAACACGATCATAAAATACACTATTAGCGGAATGCAACCAAGCAATAAAGTGTTGTAGAAGATAAATATTTCGCGAAGAAAAAAAAGTCCTCCGCGAACATGTGTATCACGGCGGACCCAAATTTCTTCGCCTGTAGGGATAAGGTCAGGCATCGAGAGTCTTCTGGGCGGCGTTCCAGTATTGCATGAAACGGTCGTATTCTTCGGGGGTGAGAAGCCCGAGGGTGGCGGATGTGCCGGTGTCTTTGTCGGTGATGGTGAGGGTGGTGTAGTGCTTGAACTTGGACTTTGTGTCCAGTGTTGAGTTGGCGAGTTTGATGATGGTTGGTGGCTTGCGGAAGTGGTAGATTTTGAGTTGTTCAGGATTGAGTTGCTCGGCATAATACCAGGTGGGGCAGTACTGTGAATATCTTATTACTTCGTGTGAAGCAATGATGACTGTCAGGCTGAGTGGCACGAGCGAGACGATGAGAGAGAATAATGCGACAAGAATGAATCGCCAATCCCCCATTTGTGTTAGCCAGGCGGTCGCAGATGCACTGACGAGTAGGGAAGAAGCCATGATAAATATGGCGAACCATATCGTGATCTCTCGGCGTAAAAATAGCCCGCCGCGACGGTATATGTCGCGGCGGACCCATATTTGTTCACCAGTTGGGGCAAGACCTGGCATCAATGAAGCAGTCTAGCGAGAGCAAGATTATCTAATGGATTTGCGGAGACAGGGTGCCCAGCAGCAGCTAAATCATCCGTGAGATTCAAATATGCAATACCAGTCGTGCCAACGACCGCTATTGCTGCGGTAGTAATTGCACGAGCAACTGTTGCTCCAGCTATAACCGCGGCCACGCCCGCAAGCGTAGCAGGCGCTGTCACTATAATGGCCGCTGCTACCATGGCTCCAACAGTTAAGGCCACCCCGGCAACTACAGCCGTGAGTACCGTGTTTCGGAATCTTGACCAGATACTGAAAATATCAGGATCATAGTTCTCGATGTTGTAGTTCAAAGGATCGTCAAAGAAACCATCCATTAACGGGACTACAGCAGCAAGCAGGTCAACATCTTCTTGAGTAGTGGTATCAATTGGGCCAATGGCGGTTTCGATGCCAGTTGGGCTGTTCCATTGATACCACCAAATGAGAATATTTGATTCAGCACCATCCGTGTTGGACATTGTTGTCCAAGCCATACCAATCCTGGCAGACACGCCAGTCAATATATCTATGGACTCTTGATCGACAAAGCTCCACTGCTCGGGAAGGACTTCGAGCGAAAGTGTGATATCAACAGAAACAGAGTTGCCGTTTTCGTTTGTGGCGATGAGTGTGCCTGAAGGCCCAGTAATCCATTCTTCCGTTGTAAGATATGAATTTTCAGCGGAATAATCTGAATCAAGGAGCACATCCCACATGCTTGTCAAAAATGCCGTGTGCTCCCGGATGGGGTCTGGTTTGGGCTGAATCAGATCACCAATACCAACGCCGGCGCTTAGCCCGGTCATCACATCATTGACCTCAGCAGCTGTTGCTGGTGCTTCTTGTGTGGTTGAAGTAATGCCTTGAACGGGGTTGTCCATCGAGTTGCTTTGAGCGAGCAACTGGGATGGATATCCAAAGACAACGAGTGACGCCAAACACCCTGTAGTGAATGCTCTGAGTCTCTTAGACCTACGAATCATAACTGATTCCTCCTGGGTTAGTGATGCCCAGGCGGTGATGCCCAGGCGGTGATGCCCAGGCGGTGATGGTAAATGCAATTGGAGACCAATTGGCATTCTATGGCACGAAGCCTATCAGATGTTCAGGCAGGCTGCTGGGGGGATGAAAACAAATTTTGCACAAATCATCTGCCCAGCGATTGACTCCTAAACTCGTCTCTATGACCACCAAACCACGCATTTTGACCGGCGACACCCCCACAGGACAGCTCCATCTCGGGCATTGGGTGGGATCACTCGAAAACCGGGTGGCGATGCAGGATGAGTATGAATGCTTCTTTCTGATTGCCAACATGCACGCCTTCACCACACGGGCCGATCAGCCTGATGAGATTCGGCGTTCGACGCTTGATATTGTCAAGGATTGGATCGCCGCGGGGATTGATCCCGAGCGGTCGACCTTTGTGCTTCAGACCGAGATTCCGGGGATTGCGGAGTTGAGTTGGTATCTGGCGATGTTGCTGCCGTTCAATCGGGTGATGCGGAATCCGACGCTCAAGACTGAGCTGGAGACCAAGGGGCTCGGGGATAACTATTCGTTTGGGTTCCCGATGTATACCGTCGGGCAGTGTGCGGATATTTTGTTGTTTCGTCCGGAGTTGGTGCCGGTGGGTGAGGATCAGTTGGCGCATATCGAGCCCTGCCGGGAGGTGGCGCGTCGGTTCAACCAGATGTATTGTGGCGTGAATCCGCATACCGAAGACGCGGATTATGTCAAAGAGGGCGGGTTGTTCCCGATTCCTGAGGGCAAGGTGGGGCGCGTGGCGAGGCTGATCGGGACTGATGGGGTCAACAAGATGTCCAAATCGCTCAATAATGCGATTTTTCTGACGGACACTTTCAAGAAGATCAAGAAGAAGATGGGCGGGCTGTATACCGGGCGTGTGGGGATGGATGAGCCTGGGGATATCAACAACGCGTTGTTTGATTATGTGCGGGCCTTTATCCATGACGAGGATCGGGTCAAGGAGCTCGAAGAGGCGTATGCCAAGGGTGAGAACATTGGTGATGGGCACATCAAGGTCGAGGTGGCGCAGCATATTGATCAGCTTTTGGAGCCGATGCGTGAGCGGCGATTGCCCTTTGAGGGCGAGGCCGGGGATGCGAAGATTCTTGAGATTCTCCGCGAGCACACCAAACGGGCCAATAACGCCGCGGAAGAGACCCTCTATCTTGCCAAGCAAGCGATGAAGATCGACTTTGGGAAGCGGAACCTGTCGTTCGATTGATCGTATACTTCCTGTTCATGCGTCAGCCATTGTTCCATCCAGATCAGCCGATTGACTCGGGCAGCGGGTTGCCGATACCTCCAGCTGGTCATGTTGAGCCGGATCGGGATGATTCGCTTGCTGGCGGGGTCGATTCGGTCGTTCGTTTTGAGAGCGAGAAAGACCAGGAGTCTTCGCAGCCGCCCCGATATCTCTTCTCGCGGATATCGGTCATTCTCATTATGCTCATGTGGGTGAGCGCTGGTTTCTTCAAGGTCTCGGATATGTCGGGCTTTGTCGATACCGTGACCCAGCATCGGGTATTGCCCGAGAGCATGATGCCGTTTTTGTGGTGGGTGGGGCCTGGCGAGCTGGTGATGGGGTTGCTGTTGGTCTTTGTGATCGGGTCTGAGCTTCGCAAGCCTTTCGGGAAGTTTGTGCTTTTGGTTTCGATGGGTGCGATTGGCGGGTTTATTTATTATTTGTTGCAGGTCGATCCGGTGGTGCTGCAAGAATCCGGGTGCGGGTGTTTGAGTGATTATCGGATAGCATCGGGGATGGAGAACTCGGTGCGGTTCTTTGCGATTGGGCGCAATGTGATTCTGATCCTTCTGCATCTGGTTGCGTTGTTTGGGCCTGCGATCAGCGATCGGGTGCGCCGATCGGGGTGAGTGGTTCTACCCTTTGGGCATGAGTGACCAGCCAGTATCCACAAACGAATCCGAATCCGAATCCCAAGACCAGATCGCCAGCGTGTTTCTCGACGGTGAGTTCATGAACCGCGAAGATGCCCGGCTCTCTGCGTTTGACGCGGGGATCCAGCATGGCGTTGGGTTGTTCGAGACCCTCAGCGCCACTTCGAGCATCGACGGGATCGTCGTGCATGATCTCGATGCGCACCTCGATCGCTTGCAAGCCTCGGCGGCGAAGCTCGGATTGAGCGACGAGATCAAGACCGGGCCTTTGGGCGAGGCGATTACCGAGACGGTGCGCCGGGCGCGGTACAAAAATACCCGCGTTCGATTGACCATCACCGGGGGCGATCTCAACCTCCTCCAGACCCACGGCAGATCCAATCACCGCCCGACCGTACTCATCGCGGCCCAGCCTGCGACGGAGTATCCTGATGAAATGTTCGACAAGGGGGTCATGGTGACGCTTGGCTCGGCACGGGTGAATCCACTTGATCCGACGGCGGGGCATAAAACGCTCAACTATTGGTGGCGGCTGCGCGAGCTGCAAGATGCTGCGAGCAAGGGGGCGGGCGAGTCGATCATCTTCTCGGTGAGCAATCACCTGGCGAGTGGGTGCGTGTCGAACCTGTTTGTGGTCGATGGCGGGCATCTGATTACGCCGATTGCGCAAGGTGAAGAGGAAGAGGTCGTCGGCGTCGAGACGGCCCAGGGCGTGATGCCTTCGCCGGTGCTGCCTGGGATTATGCGGATGCGGGTGATCGAGCATGCGAAGAAGCTGGGCATCAAGACGACCAAGCGGATGATGACGATTGATGATTTGTTGGATGCTGAGGAGGTGTTTTTGACCAACTCGAGCTGGGGGGTGCTGCCGGTGGTGAAGGTGGAAGCGGAGGTGATCGGGAGCGGGTCGCCGGGGGAAGTGACGAAGAAGCTGCGGGCGGCGGTGGCGGGGTGAGTGATCTGGGTGCCACGCCTTGACCGTCTTGGGCGCAGTAGTGTCTTGGATAACCCTTGAGTATTCGCACTACTGCGCCGCTGCGCGTCGAGTAGTGGCACCCGACACCCAAGCAGTGTCACATCGTGGGCAATATCTGGATGATGTGTATGTAGCTGTAGCCACAAATGAGCAGCGAGATCATGGTCATGAGTAGGATCGTTCCCAATACGATTCGATAGCTTGGGGAGGCGTGTTCTCGGTTGGTTTTTCTGCGAAACTCCCGTTCATCCATGGTGAGAAGGAAAGATGCCAGAGGCAGATAAAACAATGAGATAAACCCGAAAACGAATAGGATCAACGGGCTGGCCATTGTCTGGAGTTCGACCCATCCAATGCACATGATGAGGATGGGAGCAATCAGAATCCACACGGAGGCTCGTTGGATATTGCGCCAGCGTGAAACGATTTGAGTTGCTGAATCGAATGAAGTGAAAGCGTTGCACTCTGGGCAGGTGAGCCGATTGGCTTTGTCGGGTTCGATGCCGGTGAGGTCGTAGTTGCAGGTTGGGCAGGTTGGATGTGGGAGGCGTGATTTACTCATCGCGATCAATCACGCGGACATTTCGGCGGCCGTCGAGGGGGCCGTTGGGGGCGTGGGATTTGGCAAAGAGGCGTTTGATTTTGAAGTAGCCAAAGAGGAGCAAAGCCAAGACGATGACGATGATCGCCAGGGGGATGAAGATGATGAACCCGATGACGATCAGGGCCAGGAGGATGAGGATCGAGAGGATCTGGGCGATCGGGCCTGAGGCTTTGATCTGGACTGATCGGGAGCCGAGATGTGGGTTTGGGTTGGTCATGGTGGATTGGTTTGGGGTGATCTCAACGAGCCGCGACCGTGAGGGAGTGGTCTTTGGGGATATTCGCTTTGGGAAACCGCTCCCTCACGGTCGCGGCTCGTTGGGAAAGGGACTCAATCTATCTACCTCAATGATAGGGATTGGGTTCGGCGGATTTCGGGGTTCGGGGCTTCACAGTGCCTCGGGGATTGTGTACGATGGGGGTTGAACCTGATTTGAGTCTCCATATTGAGTGTCGAGAGCCTATTGTGACCGAAACAGCACCTGACAAGCCGTCTCGCAAATCCTTTGTGCACCTGCACTTGCACTCCGAGTATTCGCTGCTCGATGGCGGGAATCGGGTCGATAAGCTTGTTGATCGGGTGGCTGAGCTGGGGATGGATGCGGTGGCGATCACGGATCATGGGAATTTGCACGCTGCGATCCCGTTTTATAACCTCGCCAAGAAGAAGGGGATCAAGCCAATTCTGGGGGTCGAAGCCTACATCGCGCCGCGCGATCGGCATGACCGGACCTACACCGGTGTCAAGGACGGCGGGTTCCATCTGGTGATGCTCGCGGAGAATCTCAAAGGCTGGGAGAATCTGCTGTATTTGTGTTCCGAGGCGTACTTGACGGGGTTTTACTACAAGCCTCGGATGGATCGCGAGTTGCTTGAAAAGCACAACGAGGGGATCATCACGATCAGCGGGCATCTGGGCTCGGAGATCGCGCACCACATGGTGCGGTATGAGCAGACGCGGGATCAGTCGCACTGGGACAATGCGGTCGAGGTGGCACAGTGGTATCGGAATGTGTTCAAGGGGACGGACCCATCGACAGGCGGGGGGCCTGGGTTCTATCTCGAGTTGCAGCACCACATCGGGTTGCAGAACTCGATCAATCCGCATGTGATCAAGCTGGCGCGGGAGTTGGATATCCCGCTGGTGTGCGACAATGACTCCCATTTCTTGCTCGAAGAGGATCACGATGCGCACGATACGCTGATTTGTATCTCGACGGGCAAGGTGAAGAACGATCCCGAGCGGATGCACTATCCGGCGGAGCTGTATGTCAAATCTGCGGAGGAGATGGAAGCGTGCTTCTTTACGGATGAATACAACAACGAGGAGATGGGCCAGGCCGGTCGAGAAGCGATGGCCAATACAGTGGCGATTGCGGATCGGTGTAATGTGGAGGTGCCCATTGGGGCGAACCATGCGCCGGTGGTGATTGTCAAAGCGCCAGCCAAGAGCAAGCTGCCCAAGCACAGCGCCAAGAAGTATGAAGGCGATCTGACGGCGTGGTTCAAGGACTACTGCACGAACTTCGATCTTGAGCCTGCCAATGATCCGGATCTGGATCAGGCATCGCTCAAGGAGGAGTGTGACCAGACGCTGAGGATGTTGTGTGAAGCGGGGATGGTCTGGCGGTATGGGCCTGCGATTTTGGACCATCGGCATGAGCAGATCGAGCATATCGACCCGATGCCTGAAGGGTTAGAGGGCGAAGATGCGGTTGGGTGGGAGAAGTGGGCGAGATTGAATCGTGAACTCAAGATTCTGGCTGACAAGCTGATCTCGGCGTACTTTTTGATCGTGTGGGACTTTGTCAACTGGGGGCGCCAGCGAGGCATCCCGTCGATCGCGCGTGGATCGGGCGTGGGGACGATGTGTGGGTATGTGCTGGGCTTGTCCAACGCGTGCCCGGTGCATTATGGGTTGCTCTTCGAGCGATTTACCGATCCGGATCGGACGGAGTATCCCGATATTGATATCGACCTGTGCCAGAACGGTCGGCTTGAGGTCATCAACTATGTCCGCGAGAAGTACGGGCATGTGGCGCAGATTATCACCTTCGGGACGCTCAAGGCCCGCGCGGGGATTCGTGATGTGGCGCGGGTGCTCGAGATGCCTTTGGGCGATGCGGATAAGTTGGCTAAGTTGGTGCCTGAAGAACTGGGGATCACGCTCGACAAGGCGCTCGAGCAAGAGCCGGACTTGCGGGCGTGGTATGACTCGGATGCGATGGTCAAGCGGGTGATTGATACCGCGCGGACCTTCGAGGGCCAAGCCCGCCATTCGAGTGTGCATGCTGCGGGCGTGATCGTGGCGACGCGGAATCTGTACGAGGTTGTGCCGTTATATAAGGCGTCGGGCGCAGAGGATCACGAGATCATCACGCAGTGGGACGGGCCGACTTGCGAGATGATGGGTTTGCTCAAGATGGATTTCCTTGGGCTTCGGACGCTGAGCGTGATCGAACGCGCCCGCGAGTTGATCTATGAATCGTTTACCGAGGAACAAATCTGGAAAGCGGTGGGCAAGACGAAGAAGAAGGGTCAAGATCATCCGCTGGATCTCGATCGGTTGCAGTTCACTGATCCCAATGTCTTTGCGATGTTTCAGCGGGGCGATACGACGGGTATTTTTCAGTTTGAATCTGGGGGGATGCGCAAGCTGCTCAACGCGATGAAGCCTGACCGGTTGGAAGATTTGATCGCAGCCAATGCGTTGTTTCGGCCCGGGCCGATGGATCTGATCCCGGATTACAATCGACGCAAGCACGGGACTGAGGAGGTGCCCAGGGTTCACGAGATCGTCGATCGGTTCACCGAAGAAACCTATGGCGTGATGGTCTATCAGGAACAGGTCATGCAGATCGTCCATGAGCTTGGTGGGATTCCGCTGCGGAGTGCGTATTCGTTGATTAAGGCGATCAGCAAGAAGAAAGAGAAGATCATCAACGCCGAGCGCCCCAAGTTTGTTGAGGGGGCAGGTGAGAAGGGATTAGAGAAGAAAAAGGCGGAAGAGCTTTTCGAGCTGATCCTCAAGTTCGCGGGGTACGGGTTCAACAAGTCGCATTCGACGGGTTACGCGATTGTCGCGTATCAGACAGCCTACCTGAAGACCTACTTCCCGAGCCAGTACATGGCAGCCTTCCTGAGCTTTGAATCCCAGGCGCAGAAGGTCAGCGATTGGATCCCGTATCTCGAAGATTGCAAGCGATTGAAGTTTATTGACCCCAAGACGGGTCAGGAGCTGCGATCCGGGGTTGAGGTGCTCGCGCCCGATGTGAATCACTCCAAGCCTGACTTTGGCGTGGTGTTTGGTGATGATGAAGAGCATCGACCCGATACCGGACAGATCATGTTCGGGCTCAAGGCGATCAAGGGCGCAGGGAGCAAGGCGATCAATGGCATCGTCAACGAGCGCGACATCGGGACAGATAAAGAGCGTCCTGAACGCAAGGTGTTCTCAAGCTTGTTCGAGTTCTGCGAGCGGGTGCCCGCGGGATCGGTGAATAAGGCGACGATCGAGGCGCTCATCAAAGCGGGCGCGTTTGACAATATGTATTCGCGCGATCAGCGGGCGTCGCTGGTCGCCTCGATTGATGGCGCAGTCAGCGCCGGGCAGAGCGTTGCAGCCGACCGGGCGGCGGGGCAGGGTGCCTTGTTTGGTGGGGGCGATGACGAACCGGCGCAAACCCAGGTCGAGTCCGACGCGATGCTCGTCAAGGTCGAGCCTTGGAGCGAAGCTGAAATCCTCAAGCAGGAGAAGGATGTGCTCGGGTTCTATGTCTCGAGCCATCCGATAGAGGAATGGAACCACTGGGTGCGGGCCTTTACGCATACGCGGGTGGGTGATCTCAAGAAGCTGGCCCAAGACAAGCGCGTGATTGTTGCTGCGATGGTGCAGAGCACCCGGATCATCGTCATGCGTAACGGGCGCAACGCCGGTCAGAAGATGGCGATTTTGACAATCGAAGATGCAACAGGGACCGCTGACGCGGTGCTGTTCTCCAATGTGTACCAGCAGTTCGGGCATTTGCTCGAAGACGATCAGCCCAAGTTTTTCATGGGGCGATTGGATCACTCGCGTGGCGATGCCCAGATCGTTATTGATCGCCTGGTGCCCATCGACGGGCACCCGCTCGAACAGGGCACGGTGCAGGTGATGGTCCGTCCGGACAAGCTCAATGGCTCGGCTGATGAGCATCTGGCAGCAACCAAGACGCTGCTTCAAGAACCGGTCGATCCCAATGATCTCTCCCTGGGCAAATCCGCCCGCCCGGTCGAAGTGATCGTCGAAACCCCCGATGCGTGGGTGCTGATCGAGCCCAAAGGCGTGGGCAAGGTGACCCTCCGCCCCGAGCTCGTCAAGCGGATCGCGGAGGAACTGGGCGAAGACTCGGTTCGGCTGGCGGGTGGGGTGAGCGTAGAGCTCAATAAAGAGGACGATCGGCGGCGGAAGTACGCCAAGGCGTGAGTTTGTTTGGGTGTGGTAGCCTTTGGGTGCCCAAAGGGATTTAAGGGTAGTGGGCACTAGTCAGAAAATCAAAGTCATTTGGTTGTGCTGGATTGAGCTCAAAGGCTGTGCATACAGGCAAAATCAATGGGTTCGCTTTTTGATCGTATGCCTGGCTACCACATCGAGTGGGTTGGGCGAGCGATGGTCTAGGTCTTGTATTTTAAAGACTGCTTTAGCAAACGGGTTGACTTTTAAAGCAAATCGCCCTTTGCTTTAAAAAATGCTCAATAAATCAAAGCCCAATTTGATGCGAGAAGGTCGTTTTTCAAAGAAAAGCCCAGGCAAGTTGGTGCCCACAGTTCTTGGTAGACAGCGCACAACGAGCGTAGGTTTGATTGAGGTGGATCCGGTTCCATCGATTGCGTTCGTGCCGGATAAGTTGCCGCCGAAGATTGATTGGCGTTTGATTAAGGGTGAACTATTCGATCACTTTGAAGCGGCAACCGCGGCATTAATGCGAATCAATGGTTTAGTTCCCCTTGCGCCGAATACCAAAATTCTTCGACAAGCATTGTGGTTACGAGAAGCAAAGATTTCTTCAGAGATTGAAGATATTCACACGAATGCTTTGGAAATGGTTATGGCTGGTTCTGGAAACCAGATGTTGAACAGTGGCCGAGGAGACAGAGGGCTTGAAGCGTGGAACGCAATGATGGCTGTTCGTAAGGGGCTTGAGTCCGATCTTCCATTCTCAGGAAGGCTCATCAAAGAGATGCATCAAGTGCTTCTTGTTGGGACACGGGGAGAAGAAAAGATGCCTGGCGAGTACCGTGTTTCCCAAGCGTACATTGGGCCGGAGAACAAGCCGGAGAAGGCAAGGTTTGTTCCACCTCCACCAGGCGACATGCCCGGTGGTGTCACGGCATGTATGGGGCAGATTGAACGGTTTGTAAACACAGAGTGGGATGAAATCCCAAGGCTTGCTCAAGTTGCGATGATGCATTATCAGTTCGAAACGATTCATCCTTTTAGCGATGGGAACGGGAGAATTGGTCGAGCGCTCATCATTCACCAACTTTGCCGGAAAGGGTTGCTTGATTTGCCGGTTGTGTTTGTAAGTGGGTATCTCAAGCGATACCAGCAGGAATATGTTGATCGGCTCTTTGCGGTAAGTGCTGATGGAGATTGGATCGGGTGGATTCGTTTCTTTGTTGATGCGGTAGCAACACAGGCGGCTCAGACAAGAGTTCTCGCTGAGCGATTGATCCGAATGCATCGAGAATATACAGAAAGACTTCGCCAAGATGGGGTCCCATCTCGATTATTTATTCTGATCGATCACTTGTTTGATTGGCCGGTGGTTACCGCAAAGAGTGTCGCGCAGTTGTTGGGTGTTTCAGATCCTACCGCACGGAAAGACATTTCACTTTTTGAAGAACTGGGTATTTTACGAGTCACAGAAGATGTGTCATGGGGAAGGGCGTGGTTTGTGCCCGCGATTATCGCTGTGATTGATGCAACAGATGAGGACATTGAATCTGGAGCGGGTAATGATTTGAGTTAGCCCGTCCAGCGGGTATCGAGATTGTGCTCGACGCCCAGCAAGTCCAGGGCTTTGCCGACGATGAAATCGACGAGGTCGTCGATGGACTTGGGTTTGAGATAGAGCCCGGGGTTGGTCGGGGCGATGATCGCGCCAGCGAGGGTCAGGGTGCGCATGTTTTCGATGTCGATGAGGTTCAAAGGGGTTTCGCGGTGGCACACAACCAGTCTTCGGCGTTCTTTGAGGGTGACGGCGGCGGCGCGGGTGAGCAGGTTTGAGCCCGAGCCGGTGGCGATGGCGCCCATCGAGGTTGATGAGCAGGGGAGGATCACCATGCCGTGATGGAGGAAGCTGCCGGTGGCGATCACGGCGCCGACATCTTTGTTGGGGTGGATGATGAGCAACGATCGGTAGTGCTCGCTGTGGGGATCGGCTGCGAGGTGGGGGCAGAGGGATTCGAGGGAGACGGATGAAATATCCATCTCGTCTTTGAGCAGGCGTTTGCCAAAGTCGGTGACGACGAGGTGGGTTTCGTGCCCTTGGATCAGGAGCTGGTCGAGCAGGCGGATGGCATAGGCAGCGCCCGATGCGCCGGTGATCCCGAGGATATAGCGTTGGTTGGTTGGGGGAACGGGTGATGGGGGCGGGGTGGATTGGCGCATGGTGGAGGATGGTATGGAGGCGGGGTGAGGAAAGCAGAGAAGTTGGTTGA
>WFPK01000016.1 GCA_015487555.1 Phycisphaerales bacterium | reverse complement strand
GGGGGCTTGCAATAGCGCACACAATGCAAAGGATTCAAAGGAACGCAGGCAAAAAATCCCCCGGGCCGTGGTGGGCATGCCCGGGGGAGGGAGGCGAAGATCGGGCCTTGTGGCACAGGGAAGGTGCCGCCTCGATCTCCGCAGGGTGGTCTTACTATCTGAGCCAGCTATCTGAGCCAGCTACTCCTTCGCAATCTATCTTACCGATCTTGATCGAAAACTCAAATCTTGAACACGATAAACCATCCCACAAACCCGGCAGCGGCCTGGTGTAATCAGTTGGCGGTGCACACCTCGGAGTGTCCGTTTCTTGCATGACTCCTTGGCAACCAGTGCCGTGCATGCAGTCCATCGGACCGGCTCACCAGCGAGATCATTCCATGACCCCAAGACCGGCAGCGTTCATTCCGTTTGTTTGCTGACCGTTCCCGTAAGTGCTTTTATCAGACACGCCAAGCCGAGTGCTTTGGGCCGCTGCCTTTGGGGTTGGTGGGTATTTTCCTTTCTGTTCTTCTGTTCTTCTGTTCTAGCTGCATCCCAACGAGTTGCCACAGTTGAGGCATTTGTAACAGGTTCCACTTCGGACGGTGATGGTTCCGCAGACATCGCAAGGCGGGGCATCGCCCGAAGATTCAAGCGCCATCGAAAGTGTTGCGCTGGCGGTTCGCTGTGTGTGGGTCTCGGTCTTCTGGACTGTGGTATTGGTACCTGTTTTGATCGCGGTTTCAGAGACATGGGTCTCGGTGACGACCTGATCCTTGACTTCGATCACACGATCAGAGGCTTGAGGCTCTGGAGGAGTGATCCGGCGGGTGATGATGGTTGGCTCGCTGACCGGCTCCATGCTCTCGGGGCGCTTCGGTGCGTTGGCTTCGCGGTACCCTTCGATGAACTCCATCCCGAGCCAGCGGAAGATGTAATCGACCAAGCTCTTGGCAAACGGGATGTCCCGGTTGGTGGTCATGCCCGAGGGCTCGAAGCGTTGGTGGGTGAACTTTTTGACCAGGCTTTCGAGCGGCACGCCGTATTGCAACGCGACCGAGGTCGAGGTGCCTAACGAATCCATCAGCCCGCCAATGGTCGAACCTTCCTTCGCCATGGTGATAAAGAGCTCTCCGGGCATCCCGTCGTCGTAGATTCCGCAGGTGAGGTACCCCTCGTGCCCGGCGACATTGAACTTGTGGGTGATCGATCGGCGGGTGTCGGCCAAACGACGACGCATCGGACGATGCACAATCTCTACTTCCTTCTTAATCACAATGCGCACATTCTCATTGCCCACCGCATCGGCAAGCTCGACGACATCGTCGCCGATCTCATCGAAGGCTTCGGCGAGTTCGAGCTCGTCGAGCACAACATCCTCGTCGAGCTCGTTGTCGGTATCGCTCTTGGCGTTCAATGGCTGACTCAACTTACACCCGTCGCGATAGAGCGCATTGGCCTTGAGCCCGAGCTCCCAGCTCTGGCGGTACGAATCTTTGATATCTTCGAGGGTTGCATCGTGTGGGAGGTTGATGGTCTTGGAGATCGCCCCTGAGATAAACGGCTGGGCCCCGGCCATCATACGGATGTGCCCGCCGGCGGAGATCAACCGGGTCCCGATGTTGCCACAGGTGCTGGCGCAATCGAATACAGGCAGATGCTCATCTTTGAGATGTGGCGCCCCTTCGATGGTTTGCGTGCCACAAACGAGCTGGTTCAACTCGGCAATATGAGCGTTGGTCAACCCGAGAAACTTGAGCGCGTTGAAGTTCGCGTCGGCTTTGGCGATCTCTGGGCTGATGCCGATACGGGTGAGGGTCTCATCGCTCAATGCCCATGGGCCAAATGCAAATCCAATCTCGAATACCCCTGGGAGCTGATCGGTGATCTTCTGGAGATCCTCATCGCTCATACCACGCTCGCTGAGCCAGTCGGCAAGGGACAGCCCGACGCTATCGGAGATGTCTTTGGGCATCGGGACATGCAGGTTCAGCGTGCCCATAATATATTGAACCATCGCCCGGCGTTGGTCATCGTCATACCCGAGCGCCTTGAGGGCAGGGTCGATCGAGGCGTTGGCGATCTTGAAGTAGCCGCCGCCAGCGAGTTTCTTGAACTTGACGAGTGCAAAGTCGGGCTCGACGCCGGTTGTATCACAATCCATCAGCAAACCAATGGTCCCGGTCGGTGCAATAACCGTCGTCTGGGCGTTGCGATACCCAAACTCTTCGCCAAGATGCAACGCTTCGTCCCAAGCGACCGTCGCATGATGGAGCATGTCCATCGCATTGCCCAAAGGCACCTTATGATCGCGAATGAGTTCGTGGTTGATCGGGACCGGAGTAATGCGAAGGCCTTCATACTCACCACTATCGCGAGCAACCCCCATCGCGGCTCGGCGATGATTGCGGATCACACGAAGCATATTCTCGCGTTCGGGCTCGTACCCAGGGAACGCCCCCAACTCGCCAGCCATCATCGCACTCATGCGATAGCTTCGCCCGGTCATGATCGCACTCAAGCATCCACAAACCGCGGTGCCCTGCTCGGAGTCATATGGAATCCCCGCTTGCATGAGCATCGCGCCCAGGTTGGCATACCCCAGGCCGATGGTGCGGTAGTTGTAGCTCAGCTCGGCGATCTCACGAGACGGGAAGGCGGCCATCAGCACGCTGATCTCGAGCACGATCGTCCACAAATCAACGCCATGCTCGAAGGATTCGATGTCGAACTCGCGCGTTTCAGGGTCGTAAAACTTGAGGATATTGAGCGACGCGAGATTGCACGCCGTGTTATCGAGGAACATGTATTCAGAGCACGGATTTGAAGCGTTGATACGGCCAGCATTGGGACAAGTGTGCCAGGCGTTGATCGTCGTGTCATACTGCACACCCGGATCGGCACAGCGCCAGGCTGCGTAGGCGATATCGTTCCAGAGCTGATTGGCATCGAGCGTCTTGACCACCTCGCCGGTCGTCCGGTAGGTCATCTCCCACTGGGCCCCGGCATCGACGGCATCAAAGAACGCATCGGGGATACGGATCGAGTTATTCGAGTTCTGACCCGCAACGGTGGCGTAGGCCTCGCCGTTGAAATCGTAGTCGAGTGTCAATCCCAGTCGGGCAGCGGTTTCGCCGATGGTTTCCGAATCACTCTCCGAAGTCTTTGTCCCTTGGATGACCTTCATGCCTTCGACGAGTGCCGCGACCTTGATCTCTTCGCGGACCTTCCAGTTGATGAACTCGCAGATATCAGGATGGTCCATGTCCAAGCACACCATCTTGGCAGCTCGGCGGGTCGTCCCCCCACTCTTGATCGCCCCGGCTGCCCGATCGCCGATCTTGAGCCAACTCATCAACCCCGACGAGTTGCCCCCGCCCGAGAGCTGTTCGTTCTCGGCCCGCAGGTTCGAGAAGTTCGTCCCGGTGCCTGAACCATATTTGAACAACCGGGCTTCGCGTTGCCAGAGGTCCATGATCCCGCCTTCGTTGACGAGCGAGTCATCGACCGACTGGATAAAACAGGCGTGAGGCTGGGGATGCGAATACGCATCGTCAGCCAGTTCCGGCTCGCCGGTTTCTGGATCAACAATCCAGTGTCCTTGGGCGGGGCCGGAGATTCCATAGGCCCAGTTGAGCCCGGTGTTGAACCACTGAGGCGAGTTGGGCGCGCACATCTGATGCACCAGCATGTAGACCAGTTCGTCATAAAAGGCCTGGGCGTCTTCGGGGGTGTCGAAGTACCCATGGGTTTCGCCCCAGTGCTTCCAGCATCCCGCGAGCCGATGGATCACCTGGCGGGCGGAGCGTTCGGGGCCGGTCTCCGAGGTGGCTCCCTTGGTGGCCCGGCTCGCCGAGCCGGGTTCTTCATCTTTCTTGATTTCATCACTCTTGGTCTGTTGGTTCAGCCCATCCGAAGACCCGGCTCGGCGAGCCGGGCCACCGGGGAATCCGTTTGGCCCACCATCTTGAGGCACCCCCGCCTTGCGGAAGTATTTGGACACCATAATGTCCGTCGCCAGCTGCGAGAACCCAACGGGAACCTCGGCATCGGGCATCTCAAAGACAACCGAACCGTCCGGGTTCGTGATTCGACTCGATCGCGTGGTCCACTCTGTGGATGCGAACGGGTCAGTACCTTCCGTGGTGAATCGACGAGTGATTTTCATTGTTCGAGCGTCCTTGGTGTAATCGTCAATAACTGGTTATTCTGAGGCACCTGACAATATTCAGTACGCAACTCTTCTCTTCCCCATTGCCTATTGCCCATTGCCTATTGCCTTCTTAGTCCACCCTCGGCAGCGTCAAGCCGCCCTGATCCTGATACTTCCCCGCCTTATCCGCATAACTCTGTGCACACACCTGATCGCCCTTCATGAAGATGAACTGGGCGAGGCCTTCGTTGGCATACACCTTCGCCGGCAACGGCGTCGTGTTGGAGATTTCGAGCGTCACCTTGCCTCGCCACTCAGGTTCCAACGGCGTGACATTCACGATCAATCCGCAACGGGCATAGGTGCTCTTGCCGACGCAGAGGACGAGGATGTCGCGGGGGATGTCGAAGTACTCGATGGTTTCGCACAGGGCGAAGGAGTTGGGCGGGATGATGACATGGTCGGTGCCCATTTCTTCGGTATCGACCGTCACCATCAGGTCATCGGTGAAGGCTTTGGGATCGACGACAGCGATGCCTCCGGTCTTGGGCGTTGGGGTGAAGATTTTGAAGACGGTTCCGACGCGGACATCGTAGCCGTAGGACGAGACGCCATAGGAGATGGTTCCATCGCGTTTGATTGCTCGCTCGAATGGTTTGATCTCGACGAGTTGTTCGATCTGTGTATCACAAAGAACTGGCACGGGTTGCTCCATCTGTGCATCCGGCGTTTGGCCGAACGACGCTTTTGTCGGGGCATCCGTTGCCCCTGTGTTTCACTCGAGCTTCTGAAGCTGCGCCTACGCAACGCCCAGAAACGACTCCTGTATCCGGCCAGTCTGCCCGGCCAATCTGCTTCGGCCACACAATAACCCTGGCTGAGCCTGCAACACAACCACCGGAAACAGCGTATTCGCTTTGTTGTGCCAACCGTACAGACTGGCCATCCCAACCCCGACAGCGTTCCTCTTCGAGAAAAGGAACCCACGCCAAAGCCCAACCCGGCGATCCCCGCGACCTGGCTGAGCGCCGTGCAAAGCTAAGTGCCGGGGCGATTGCCCCACCCAGAAGATGAACACGAATCGCATAAACAAACCGGAATCGAACGAACACCGAACCGCTGTCGCAATTCACTGCCGATGGTCAGAGTGTGGGATTTGATGAGAGTCGGTTATTTCGAAGTGATTGGCAAGGCGGGGTGTGGGTAACTTGTCGGTTGATTCCAAACCCTGTATTGCCAATGACTTCTCCGTAGTCTCAATCGCCCTTTCTCTGTTCCGACCCACCATATCTCGATGATGCATCGGGCCCTGAGCATATCAGGCACAATGGGTTGTGTGTGATGTTTTGCCGAATTTTTCGACAAATTTCCTTCCTGATTCACGATATCTCGATCTGAAAGGTTGGGATCAAACCCACCTGATTTGGGCGCGAATTTGTGCCAACTTGGGTTCTACCAAGTGGTTTCCGACCCTTGGACATGGGCTCAGTGATTGGCATCGCTCGACCAGAACCCGCCTTTTATACGAACATCTGTTTTTTGCATTGTGTGAAGTTTTCCACACTTGGGCACAGCAATAGGTACTCGACCCAGTCAAAGTATGCTCAAGTTCTCAATCGTTGGACAAGATGGTGCATACGACGCCCTTTGGCGTGCGTATCGAACTACGATCACGCTTGAAAAAGCGTGCGTGTGTGCCGATGCTCGGAACCGAGCAGGCAACGCCAGCACAATCATCAACGAGGCTCAACCCGTGAAGACCCCTTCAAAAACAGGCTCAACTCTATCCTTCTCGAATCCACGCACCCGACGCCCGATGGTGGCGCTGGCGATTGGTGTGATTCTTGTTTCCCTGATGCCTGTCGGCGGGTGTGGCGAAAACTGGAGGCGTTGGCGGGATCGAAAGAAACCAATCCCCAAGCCCAAAGTCAGTACGCCCCTGATCACGAGAGATATTCCCGCGTCGCTGCGCGGGACCATCGGCGCTGAGGCACAGATCACCGGGATCGAGCAAACCCTCGTCTCTGGAATCGGATTCGTCGTCGGACTCAACGGCACCGGCGGATTGACCATCCCCGAACAGTACGCTGCCCATCTCGAACGGATGATGGGGCTCAACGGCGTCACCATCGCCAATGACTCAAACTCGGCGATTGCAGGCAAAAGCCCACGCGAGCTTCTACGCGATCGCAATACCGCTGCGGTCATTGTCCAGGCGGCCATCCCGGCGGGCGCTCGACAAGGCGAAACCTTCGATGTCTATGTCCGCGCGATCAACGCAACGAGTCTCGAAGGCGGACAGCTCTGGACGACGGAAATGCGGATCGGGCCTCCGAGCTCGTATGGTGATCCCCAAGCGAGGATTCTCGCCAAGGCCAAGGGGCCGATCTTCTTGAATCCCTTCGCTGAGCCCGGCGGGCAGTTCGATGGAATCACACGCGATGTCGGGCGGATTCTCGATGGCGGGACGGTTACCTTCCCGACCAGAATCGAGATCATCCTCGACAACCCTTCACATCAACGAGCAAGGCAGATCACCAGTGCAATCAACACCGCCTTCCCCGCATCGCCTTCGGATCGCGAGCCCACCGCGCGAGGCAAGGATGAATCACTCATCCTTGTCCAGATTCCCCAACGGTATATTGATCGGCGAAGCGAGTTCATCGACCTGCTCTCGCATGTCACCATCGATCAGTCATATCCAGAGATTTACGCCCGCCGATACGCCATGACCCTCGAATCCGAGCCCTACCTTGCAGGCGATATGTCGATGTGCCTCGAAGCGCTCGGCGAGCGGGCGATCCCGTTCCTCAGCGACCTCTATACACATCCCGAATCCGCGCCCCGGCTGGCAGCGCTGCGCGCCGGGGCAGCCCTTGGCGATTCGCGGGTAGTCAAGCACCTGCGCGAGATCGCTCTGGATGTCAACTCGAAGTTCCGGACCGATGCGATGAGTCTGATGAGCACGATTGACGAATCGCTCCTCGTTGACACGACGCTTCGCGAGCTGCTCAGCGCTCCCGAGCTGGCGATCAGGGTCGAAGCGTATGAGAATCTGATGGATCGTGCGCTGCGGGTGCGCAAAGCACGCATCGCGCAAATGTTCCAGTCCAATACGGAGGGGATCACGACCTCGGCAACACAAATTGATATCCTCTCGCGGGTGTGGGTGCCGATGGATCCGCTGCGTGGTGTTGGGCGGACGCTTGTTGAGGGCAAGTTCTTCCTTGACATTGTGCCCTATGGCGAGCCTTTGATTTATGTGACGCAACAGAAGGAGCCTCGGATTGTGCTCTTTGGCGAGAATCTGTCGCTGACCAAGCCTTTGATGGCCTCGGCGTGGTCGGATCGGTTGATGCTCGTCGCCGACGATGTGAACTCACCAACCCGGATGTACTATCGCGACGACACAACGCGCACCACCTTGACGATCAATGAGGTGCCCGAGATGCTCCCCGAGCTCATCAAGCTCTTTGCCCACACCCCGACACCTGAAGACCCGCGTCCTGGGCTTGGGATGTCGTACTCGCAGGTTGTCGGCGCGTTGTACCAGATTTACGACGACCGTGGTGTGCTCGCCGCCTTTGCAACCGAGGAAGATCGGCTCTTGGCGGACCTGCTCGAATCGGCAGGAAGCGAAGAGATCACCATGCGCCCCGAATCAGACAACGACAAGTCCGTGATGGTACCTGTGGATGATCCGTCCGCGCCCGTTGTTGGTGAGAACGAAGCGATCCGCCGGGTGCGCCGAACGCTTTTGGTGCCAGTGAATCCAGTGGTGGACGAGCCTGCGCCCCAAGCGGAAACGGAAACGGAAACAACCCCGCGCAAGGAGTAAAAACGCCAACCTGAGCTACCGGTGCGACTGGGCCTGGGCAACGAGCCCTTGGACTTGCTCAAAGAGGGTGTCGAGGGCTTGGTCGGTGCCCGCTTCCATGAGGGCTTTGGCGTCGATGGGCTCTCCATAACACACAACGATGCGTTTGGTGAAGAGTCTGGGGAGTTTCTTATGCCGAGGCCAGGCGTCGAAGGCCCCGGCGATACCCACAGGGACAATCTGACAATCCGTGCGTTTGAGCAGCACCGCGATCCCTCGTTGGAAGGGATGCATCTCGCCATCGGGTGTGCGTGATCCTTCTGGGAAGACGACCATCATCTTGCCTGCGTTCATTTTGGCGATGGTCGCCTTCATGGCTCCTGCGTCGCCTGCCCCTTGCTTGATGGGCATGGCGTGGAGCTGTTTGATAAGCCATCCGAAGGGTTTGAAGCTGAAGAGCCCGCCTCGGGCGAGGAAGTCGGTCTGGCGATGTCGGATCCCCACCGCAACCGCCGGCGGGTCAAGAAAGGACTGATGATTGGCCACCATCAAAACCGCCCCACTGCTGGGCACATGCCCGACGCCGATGCGCTTGAGCCGATAGAAGAGCACAAGCAAAAACAGCACCACCTCGCGGCAGCAGTCAAAGAAGACCAACGATACAAGCGATGAACCCGGGTGTCTTTGGCGATAACGAGCAAACATGGGGGGGGAGTGTAGGAGCTCTGGCAGCAGCCCGATCTAATCGGTGCTAATCAGATCGGCGATGCGCTCGCGGGTATGTTGTTCGAGCAAGTCGATGACCCCTTGGACATCGTATTTGGAGGTATCGATACGGATGGCATCCTCTGGACAAACCAAAGGCCCATCGGATCGGGTCGAGTCGATGTGGTCGCGCTTGACGATGCGCTGGCACATCTCTTCGAGCCCAACCTCCCCTTCGAGCCCGAGCTGATCAATCCTGCGTTTGGCGCGGACTTCGGGCTCGGCATCAAGGTAGAACTTGATCGCGGCATCAGGGAAGACGATCGACCCCTGATCGCGCCCTTCGGTCACCAGGCGCGGATGCTGGGCGCCGATGACGCGTTGCTTGCGGACCATATGGTGGCGAAGCTCGGGGATCGCAGCAACCCACGAGACCAATCGCGTCACATCGTCATCGCGGATGCGATGGTCAATCGGGGCATCCCATGCGAGAATCATCGGCGGGTCGTGCTGCCAATCAAAATGCAGATCAGCACCCAGAACCATCGACACGAGCTCGCCGACTTCTTCTTTGTCGATCTTGCGATCGATCATGATCGCCGTCGCTGCGCGATACATCGCGCCGGTGTCGAGAAAATCGAGCCCGAGCCGAGAGGCGAGCTGACGGGCAACAGTGGATTTGCCCGTCCCGGCGGGCCCGTCGATGGTGATGATGACTGGATGATACTTTGGCAACTCAAACCCCGTGCATTCGATGTAAGCCCCTGGCTTAGTCTCTGGCCTAGTTTCTGGGTTCGTTTCTTTTGGGTTCGTTTCTGGCCTCATTTCCGGGTTCGCCCCCGAGGCGGCCTCTGGTTTCGTCTCTGCTTTGGATGTAAACGGCGTCTCCAACACGATCGAACCCCCACGCTCTGCGAGCTCCTGTCTATGAGTCATCAAGATGAGTCGGCAATCTCGATCAAGGCTGACTCGATGGCATCACGGGATTGCAACACCCCGAGTGTACCATCACCGCCCCCCCTGTAGTCAAGCGCAATATTGCCATCAAACCCAACCGCCTTGATCGCACCGACCAAAGGCAATAGATCATACCCAACATGAACCGGAGGCAGATCCGCATCCATCGCTTCGAGCTCGGCTGCCAAAGCGTCCAATCCGGTCAATCCATCCGCCTTTTTGAGCGATTCAGCCCCATCACCGCCCCCATCACCCACCGGCTCAGGATCTTCAAACCCCAGGGTCGAAGCGTTGACCACCGTGGCGTAGGGGGTCAACCGACGCAGATACGCCACCGGATCGCCGGTCTCCATCGCGTGCGAAAAATCTGGATTTGTCCCGATCCGGAACCCGCCGATCCCCTTGACCATGTCCGAAACACGGTCTGGATCACCCGTCAACCCCGCCATCGGGGAGATCAACACATTGATATCAATCTTGTCGGCCACCTCAAGAATCTGCCTCATCCGATACACCGCAAGATCAAACGCCTGCTCGGAATCCTTCGATTTGATCGACAACGCCACGCTGTTGCACCCCAGCAGACTCGCAGCCTTGATGACCCGCTTCATCCGCTCGACACCCTGATCCCCGATGGATTCTTTGGGATCCGCCAAAAGCAACGGCGTGGGTTCACTCAAAAGCAGACAGGTACACCCGCACTTATCACCATTGTCACGGATACGCTCAAGATCTGATCGCCCCATCCCTTTGAGCAGATCCGTCGAGAGATTCAACGCCCGAAGACCGAGGTGCTCATGAGTATACCGAGGAAGATCAACCACCGCCAATGCCCGCTTGCCCTTGCGTTTGAGCACATCACGGATCGAGTTGACATTGAGCGAGAACATCATGGATGGGTCAGTGTAGGGCGGAAAAGCCCCAATGGGCAACGAAAAGGGCAAAGAGAAGAGGGCTGCGGGCAATGGATAAAAAAAAGCACCCCGATGGGTGCCTGTGTATATCAACTGATTCGATAAATCAGACCTTCATTTACCGACGAATCCGCCGATAGGCACCCATACCACCAAGAAGCGCAAGCCCGGCAAAGGCTCCTGGAGGCAGCGGGACCACCGCCATCTCGAAGTTGATGTTATCAACAACCTCGATGAGCCCGAGCTCGCTCCCATCGCTCAAGGCGTAGTAAAACTCGATCTGGTCAAACTCTCCCGCGATCGAGATGGACTGATTCATCAGATCATCGTTATTGGCTGCAATTGACACCAATGCTGTTTCTACGCCTCCGAGGAGTCCACGAAGAAAAGCGTAGATCGGCGTGCCGCCGACATAGCCTCCATCATCGTTGCCAAAGTCCAACGACAAGTTCGACACAGTGCCGGAAAATGACATGAGCAACCGACTCGCATCATCGTCAAAGACCGCCAGGGAGTTTCCGTCTCCCTCAGGATAGACATTCAGTACAAGATCGGCGCCGAATGTATCACTAAAGGAAACATTGGCAGAATCCACAGACACAAAGCCATTGGCAACCGAACCGAACCCATCATTCTCGAAGTCGATAAAATCCGCACTGGCAAAGCCCGCGGCCAACGAAAGCACAACTACAACTGATTTCTTCATTTTTTTCTCTCTCTTCTTTTACCTGAGTGCGTCTGTGTCATAAGGCGGGCTTGAACGATACACCCGCACAACATCAACCGGCATGGACTCAGGACTCCACACCCTCATATGACACCCACAAGTATAACCCGTTTTTCTTTCCGGAAAACAAGAGCGAACCAAACTGTTTATCGTATTGTTCTCAGGTTCTCATCAGGCAAATATTATCGGGCAAACTCAAAGAGCATCAGCCTCAACTCGCACCTGATCGCCCTGAATACGACGACTACTCATCCACCTTCGTATGCAGATTCCCCTGGAACGACTCGAGGTGCCCGCCCATCGACATCATTTCCTCGATCACCGAGCGAAACTGTCCATCGACCGCAGGCGGCAGCGTGCCCATGTGCTTCTGATACAGCTCATCGTTGAACCCCAAGAATATCCGCATTGCGTATTCATACACCGCGTCATGATCGTCGCGCGAGAGATCAAGCCGAAGCTCGTTGATGATCTTGGTGCCCAGATGAATCCACTCGGTAAAAGTCTCATTGGAAATGTTCTCGAGAATCCAAAGCCCCATCGCGTTGCGGAACGGCGCACGCGCAAGCTTCGTGCCCATCTCCCCGCTCTTGGCGCACTTGAAATCGCCCGTCGGCTTGGCAGATGACGGAGGTTTGGCATCTTCGACACTGGGCACCTCGGCATTGATCGATTCTAACAACTCGGCGATCGCCTTCTTGGGCAACATGTCGCCTCGCGTCGTCGCTTCGATGTATCCTTTGGTCAAAATGACCTTGGCGAGATCAACCTTGCCCGCCTTGATGTAGGCATCGCCGGCGAGTTGATACGCCTTGGTCATCGCTTCGTTGATCTTGGCGCACTGTTCGAAAGTGTCGGCCGCCTCGTCGTAGCGATCCGAAGCGAGGAAGGCGTTGCCCAACGAGAAATACGCCATGTCATTGGTTGGATCGTCTGCGATCAGCCTTTGAAACTGAGTGATTCGTTTTTCAGGGTCCATATTGAAAAATCCTTCGGGATTGAGATTGGGTACTCTGTGATGTCAGGGGATAATACGCACCTACAATCTCCCATGCCTCCGTCCACCCGACTCACAACCTCGCTTGCAGGTATTCCCCTCTCGAACCCGATCGTGCTCGCTGCGGGCACCGCCGGGCTGATTGACGAAATGAGCGATGTTGCGGATCTCTCTCGGATCGGTGCCATCGTCACCAAATCCATCACCAAAGAGCCAAGACCCGGCAATCCCTATCCACGCATCACCTTCACCCGCGCCGGGATGCTCAACGCGATCGGGTTGGCCAATCCGGGGATCGATGACTTCGTCGCCGATATTGCTCCCAGGGTCGCTTCGGTACCAACAGCTCTCATCGGGTCGATCGCAGGCGATTCCATCGAAGACTATGTCGCCTGCGCCAAAGCGATGGAGGCTGTGGAAGGCATCGGGCTTGTCGAGCTCAATGTCTCGTGCCCCAATGTACATTCGGGGCTCGAGTTCGGTGCCGACCCTGTCGCGCTCGCTGAGCTTGTGTCGGCGGTGTCGAGTTCACTCAACGATACCAAGTTGTTTATCAAGCTCTCGCCGATCACGGTGGGCACGCCCAATACGATTGTTGATCTGGCCAGGGTCGCCATCGACGCCGGCGGACACGGCATCACCCTCACCAATACCGTCCCGGCGATGGGCATTGATGTCCACACCAAAAAACCAATCCTCTCCAACACCATCGGTGGCTTATCAGGCCCGGCGATCCACCCCATCGTCGTGCGGTTGGTGCATCTGGTCTATGCGCAACTGGCCAAAGACGCGAATATCCCAATCATGGCGGCTGGTGGTGTGACCCGGTGGCAAGACGCTGCCGAGTTCATCCTCGCGGGCGCAAGTGCGATCCAGATCGGCGCGGGCAGCTTCGCCGACCCGCGAGCGGCGCTCAAAGTCACCAAAGGCTTGGACAAATGGGTCAGCCGCATGGGAAGCACGAATGTCTCGGAACTGGTGGGCGCGGTGATCGTATGAATACACAATGAAACGGGTGATGCAACGAATCTTGGCAGCCTTGCTTCTCGGGTTGATCGCCAGCTGGGTCATTCCCAACCTGCTCCTCGAAATCCCACACCGAATCGGGACGAGCCAACCCATCAGGACGCAGACGATCATCGACAACGAGATCAATGCCAATCGCGGGTTTGTCAACATCTTCGATTACCGCTGGCTGGGGATATCGGAGCGGCAGTTCACCGCGACACGCCGATTCAGCACCAAGAATCAACGCAAACTCATGGAACTCTGGTGGGCGTGGGAAATATCTCCCCAGCCAAGGCAGCCTCTAGACCAAGCATGGGTGCAAGCCCGGGCAAGGTTTGATTCGGCGAGATTCGCTCCGGGCGAATCGCAGTTTTCGATCATCAAGGTCGGATTCCCCGCCTTGAGTTTCGTCGGCCGGGTGGCGATCAATGCCAAATCGCCGATGGCGGACGGCTCGCTCGATGTTGATTCGGGCGGGTTCTTTTCGCTGCCGATCAATCAACCCGCCACGCTCACTAAGTTCGCCGGCACCGAGTCCATACCCGCAGCCGAGCATCTCTGGGTGCCCTACCGCCCGATCTGGTCAGGACTGATCTTCAACACCGTGTTCTATAGCCTGATCTTCATGGTGCTGCTCTCGATCGAACGCGTCTACCGCCACGCCCGCCGAATGCACAAAGGACGCTGCCCGATGTGCAGCTACGAACTTGGGTTCGTGTTTGCCGACGGATGTTCCGAATGCGGGTGGCGGAAAGAATCAAATCCGGGTGCCACCCCTTGACCGTCTTCGGCAAGCAGTGGCACCCGTGGCTTTATCACTATGAAATCATCCGCACCGACGCCACCGCCAGGATCAGGGCGATGATGAGTTTCAAATGCGGCAGCCTGAGCTTATGCGCCAACATCGCACCCAGGTACGCCCCGACCAATGCACCGGCCCCCATCGGGAGTGCGAAATACAACGCATCGACTACGCTGAGCCCGAGCCCGGGGAGGGTGGCGAACTTCATTGACGCGCCGATGATCGAGCTGATCCACATCGCCCCGGCGCTGCCTGCGATGGCGTGGCGGAGGGGGAGTTTGGTCAGCGAGAGCAGCGGGACTAAGAGTATCCCGCCTCCGATGCCCAGATACCCGGAGATCATCCCGACAATCAATCCCACCATCACCATCTTCCACATGGCAGGCGAGGGGTTGTCAGCGGGTGCGTCCGGAATCTTCTTGATCGTCGTCACGACATTGTAAATGCAGTAAAGCCAGATAAACCCGGCAAAGGCGTACAACGACCAGCTGCCTTTGGACTCGCTCGAGAGCAACACGCCAACGATCATCCCCCCAGCCATCGAAGGGACCAGGGCGGTCAAAACATCCCGACGCGCTGCTCCCTTCTTCTGGTGGAGCACACTCGACGAAAGGGCCACGATCACATTGACCGCCATTGCAGCAGCCATATAGATATGTTGCTCGGTCTTGTCCTTGTCGCTATATCCCCAGAACATCGCCAAAGCGGGGATCATGATAATCGACCCCCCAAGCCCGGCAAGCCCGCCGACACCTCCGGCAACCAACCCGACCAAAGCCCGTAAAAGGATTTCGGTCATGCTCACAGTCGGCTCCAGCGGGAAAATGGGGATATCCGGACCAGGCAGATTCAACCGATCCGCCTTTGCCGGTTATGACGGGTCAACGATAGACCGATAGGCAATCGAGAACACAGATTCCCAACATCCGTATGAAGATTGGGCTACACTTCGTTTCCAGAGGCCAGGATGGCTACTGCGAGCCAAGTGTGGAGATGGACAACACTTCCACACGGTTTGCTTCGGACGGAACCGTGAGTCAGGCAATGCCTAACTTCTCCAATCGAAGACACGAACGAGGCTCAGACTGTGCATATACAAGACAAGAACACGAAACATTCACGGACCGGCCGGGTCGTCAGTGCTGAAATGACACTCTGGCTCTGCGCCCTGACCATCGCGATCACCTCTGCCATCTGGACCAAAGAGCGAGGCACACTCCCCGCACTGGCCGGGATCGAAGCGGTTGAATCAGCCGACACCAACAACACCGATGCCAATGGCACAGGCATCCCGCCGGTGGGCTTCTCTCCAGATACTCAAGATTCAAAGGTTATTGATGCCTCGGAAGATACAGGGCAGACGCCTGTGCCACCGGTCCAGGAAGAATCAAGCACCATCGATTCCTCCATCCGCTGGTTCGATGGCAAGATGGTCCGCCCAGCACGCGTGATCTACATGACCATCACCGGGTATTCCCCCGACGAGCGATCCTGCGGCAAGTTCGCCGACAACAAAACCGCCACCATGTATTCCGTCTGGACCAACGGCATGAACCTCGTCGCAGCCGACCCCAAAGTCCTGCCCTACTGGTCGATGGTGTCGATCCCCGGATATGCCAATGGCGATATCGTCCCCGTGCTCGACTGCGGCGGCGCGATCAAAGGCAACCGGCTCGATCTGCTCTACCCCACCCACGAGCTGGCAAGAATCTGGGGCGTGCGGCAGATGCCCGTAACGGTCTGGGAGTTCGTGGAAGAAGAGTAAGCCATGTCACGATTCCCCGGCGGTGGCGGATCCAGCATATTCTATGATGGCCCCGGCAAAGGCATCGCGGAGCGACTCATCGAGCCCCCATACCTTGCCTACGCCTTCTTGCTCGCGTTGGTTGCTTGCTTCTTGTTTTTCCTGCTCGATCATAAGAAGATCAAGCACCCGGTGCCGATCACCCTTCTGGTTTCTATCGCTGTCGTTGCATATTTTCGCAATGATGAGGGTGGGAGCATAGGATATATCCTGATCTGGATCCTCGGCCTCGTCGGGTGCGCCGCTTACGGGATCGATCGCCTGATCCGCGAGGGCATCACCAGATACTGAGCCTTACTTCCCGCTGAGCAGCCCACGGATTGAACTCCGATTGAGTTTCATCGCACTCGGAGCCGCCGCTGCCAGCGAGAGGGTCAGGGCAATGCCCCACGCCAGCAGGATCGGCTTGACCGGGATCGACATTGCCAGATCAATCCCGATCACCTGACGATTAGTTTCTTGCCCGCCCCAAGCGACTTGAATGCCCAGGGCTGTACCCAAAATGCACGCGGTAATCGCAATAAGCAGTGCCTGCCCGCAAATGAGCCTGACGAGTTGCCCGCGCGATGCCCCGACCGCCCGAAGCACGCCAAGTTCATAACGCCGGGCGTTGACCTCCGCGACGATCAGGTTCGCCACGCCGAAGCTCGCCACGAGCATCGCGCCGATCCCCACCGTCGAGAAGACGACGAGCGTCGAAGTAAACACCGCTTCGATTTGCTTGCGGATCATCCGCCCGGATCCGACATTGAGCACCCCCGAGCCAAGCAGCGCCCGGCGCATCTCCATCACCGCCTGCTCGTCGTCGATGTCATCATCGAGCTCGACTTGGATGAGCTGGGCGGTGCGCATGCCGAAGTGCTCGATCATGTCATCGCGCGAGCCGAAGACCGATCCGATCGCCTGATTGACGAAGTTATCGCCCAGGTCAAAGTATTGCGAGACGAGTTCGAGTCCTGGCGAGGTGACGACGCCGACGATCTCGAAGGCGTGCACCTCGTCGCGCACATCTTGGCACTCGAACACATCGCCCACGCCGAGCCCACGGGCCACGAGGAACTCGCGGGCGACGATGACATTTCCGCCCTCCTTGAGCTTGGCCTTGGCGGTTTCTGGATCGCCCTGGACAAACTCAAGCGTCGCCATATCAAAGAACGAATCGGGCTCGAATCCGATGAAGTTGGTTTTGTATTGCGAGAGCCCCTTGACGCCAAAGGCTTCGGTCTTGACAGGGAACATCGAGATCGCGCTTGTTTTTTCGACAAACGGAAGCGCATCAAGGATGCCTTGTGCTTCTTCGGAGAGGGGCAAGCCGTAGACAAATGCGTCGGGGAACTCGATTTTTCCGAGCCAGTCGCGCAAGGCGGCGCTGCCGTTGGTCCAGATGCCGATCATCAGTGCGAGCCCGGTCATCAACGCGCCGGCGGTGAAACCGTGTCGGTAGGGCGTCGCCTGCACGGTGCGCCCGAGCAGTGCGCCGGGGAGTCTCATCACGATCGAGATCGGGCGCGAACAGAGCTTGGCGACCGCAATCACGATCGGCACCGAGATCAAGAAGTACCCCAGGAACATCATCGGCAGCCCAAACGAGGCGTAGACCCAGAAGAAAATCGAAGTGTCCGCCAGGAACAGCACGATCGAGATCATGCTCAGCACACCAATAAGCCCGATGAGCCCGACGAGGACGATCCCTCTGGCTTTGCGGGGCATCGCCTGGACGCTCATCGCGCGCAGAGGCGACATCGAAGCTGCACGCCATGCGGGCCACATCGCGCCAAAGAGCCCCGCGAGCAGGGCACCAAAGACCGTGATCGCCAGATTCACACCCGGCACAACAAGCCCTTGGGTCATCTGCCCCTCGAAGACCCGCGCGAGCATCCATGCCAAGCCGATCCCCGCAGGCACCCCGATGATCGCGCCAAGCCCAGCGACGATGCACCCGACCCAGAGCTGCGCCATCGCCAGCTGACGACGGCGAGCGCCGATCGCCCGCAAGACTGCAAGCGTGCGCTGTTGCTCAGCGACCCCGGTGGTCAATCCCGTCGTGATGATAAAGGCTGCCGAGATCAGTGAGATCACCGAGATCAGCACGAACCCGAGCTGGGTGGCTGCGAGGTTGGTCTCGACGCCCGAGGTCACCCGCCCGGTGGTCTGCACGATCACCTCGGGGAGCAGCTCGTCCTCGTGCAGCAACACGAAGGCTTCGGGATCAAGATCGCTTGCAAGCCCGAGCTCGATATCGGTGAGCTGATTCTTTTTGCGTGAGAGTTTCTCGAGGGTTTCGATGGTGGTGAACGCGATGGGCTTGCCGCCGAGGGGCGCGGGCTCGGCGATCCCCACCACCGTCAAGACCCGCGCGCGTCCAAAGAGCCGAGGCACCGTTAGCGCCGAGCCGATCCGAACCCCGACCCCTTCGTTGAGCTTCATCGCCTGGGATTGCGATTCGATGGATTCGTGCCCCAGTGGATAGGGCTTGTCGAGATACGCACCGGGATCGGCGAACAGGTCAACCTTGGCGCCCAATTTGGTGCTTTGCACAAACGACCAGCTGAGCCTTTGGGCGACGCGCAGGTCGATCACGATTTCGTCGAGTTTTTGTGGATATCGCCCGTCGATGAGTGCGATCGGGCGATGCGTGAACTCGCGCTGGGGATCGACGCCATTGACAAAGGCGTTGGTCGCGTACCGAACCTGGGTCGCTTCATACCCGGCTTGGGGGTCATCTTCCGAAACCGGCTCCATCGTGTCGAGCTTGACAACCAGCGAGAGCGTGCGTTGAAGCCTGGGCAGAACAGTCTCGACACCTTCCCATGATTCCACCCTTTGCACAATCTCCGCGGGCATGGTGTTGCCTGACGCAGGTCGCAGCCGAACCTCAGCCGTCCCGATCTGGGTGTCGATCTGAGCGCGAAAGGCTGCGTTGAGCGATGCCATCGCGCAGGCGATCGAAGTCACCAAAACCACCGAGAGCGCCACCGCCCCCGCGAGCAGGTAGAGTCTACTGAGCCGAGCTAAGCAGATGCTGCGTGCGAGTCGCAATGGTGCCCGCATCAAGCCCTCCCTCCGCTTTGGCATCGAGCGCGCCTTGGATTTGTCCATCACCCATGATGAAGATTTGCTGACAATAGCTCGCGGCTTGGGGCTCATGCGTGACCATGATGATCGTGACACCCTGCTCGTTGGCGATTTCGCGGAGCATCGACCAGACCATCGCCGAGGCTGTGGTATCGAGGTTCCCGGTGGGTTCATCAGCAAACACGACTGCGGGTTTGTAGAGCAGCGCCCGCGCAATCGCCACGCGTTGTTGCTCGCCGCCCGAGAGGGCTTCGGGGCGATGGGTGCTTCGATCGCTCAGATCGAGCAGATCGAGGAGCTCGTGGGAGCGTTCGATGAGGGCTTTGGATTGATCGCCCGCGAGGAGCCCGGGGAGCTGGACATTTTCGAGCGCGGTCATCGTTGGGATCAGGTTGAAAGCCTGGAAGATCACCCCGATCTCTTTTCGCCGAAACATCGTCGCCTCGGCTTCGCTCATCGAATGGACGCAGTGCCCTGAGACGAGCACCTCGCCCGAATCCGGGCGATCCATCGCAGAGAGCATGTGCAGCAGGGTAGATTTGCCCGATCCTGATCGCCCCATGATGGCATAGAACCCTGGGTCTTCGATGCGCAGATCGATGCCTCGCAATGCCTGCACCGACCGCTTGCCGATAGCGAAGGATTTGTGGACATTGGTGCAGCGAATCATGGAAATCTCATTGGGAATCAGGCGATCCCCGATTCATCCCTCTTTCTTTTATAACCCCTCTTTACAGCCCCCTCTTTACAACGATGCGTCATAGGCGGCTGCATCCATGCAATCGCCCAGCGTGCCCTGATCCTCGATCTGGATTTTGACAAGCCAGCCATCGCCATAGGGGTCTGCGTTGACCATCTCCGGGTTTTCGGTGAGGGCATCGTTGACCTCGATGATCTCGCCTCCGACTGCGGAGTAGATATCGGAGGTTGTTTTGACGGATTCGACCTCGCCGACGGACTCGCCAGCATCAATCACCGTGCCCACGGGGTGCATCTCGACGAAAGTGACATCGGTGAGCTGATCGACCGCAAAGCTCGTGAGCCCGATGGTGACGATATCGCCATCAACCTTATGCCATTCATGAGATTCGGCGTATACGCGATCGGATGGGGTGTTCATGGAAATACTCCTCAAATGGGCAATGAAACTCGATAGTTCGGAGGCTGCATGGTAGGCAGGCAGATTTGAACGCAAGAAACCCAACTTCTCCAGACTTTTCCCCCCCTTGAAAGGCGCATCGGGAGGCTGAATCTGATATCATCTGCCCAACCCACCCGCTGGAGGATCCGGCGGGACTCTCGTCTGTGTATCAGACCAGTCGTTCGCAAGGAACAGCCGACACGGAGGTTGCGCTGATCATGACCCAAGTTGCACAACAATCTATCCATCAGTCTGATCCCCAGCCCACCGAGCAGCCCACCGAGCAGCCCGATCAAAGCCCCACCCAGCCGGCAGATCTGAACGCTGTGCACAATAAGGCTGTACACAATAAGGCAGCCGGGCTCAAGCTCGCTTCGCTGACCGTTGCTGGGTTCAAAAGCTTCGCCGACAAAACCACCTTTACCTTTGACGACCCCATCACCGGCATCGTCGGCCCAAACGGGTGCGGCAAGTCCAATGTCGTCGATGCGATCAAATGGGTGCTCGGCGAACGATCATCGAAATCTCTACGCGGCAAGGAGATGATTGATGTCATCTTTGCAGGCTCGGCGGGACGCAAACCTTCCGGGATGGCGAGTGTGACGCTGACCTTCGAGAATCCAAGGATCGCGAATCCCCAGGCGGCCCGGCTCGCCGAGCCTGGTGACTTGGCTGGAGTATCCGAGGAAGACCCCGGCTCGGCGAGCCGGGCCACCGAAAAGATTCACGCTGAGCATGACGCTCATATCTCCGACGATGACGCGGACCGGGCAGTGGAAGAAGGCGAATCCGAAGCGGCAGCCATCATCACCCAGCGATCGCGCATCGGACGCCCGTTGCCGATCGACAGCGATGTGGTCGCGGTCGAACGCCGACTCTACCGCGATGGCAAATCGAAATACATCATCAATAATCGCACCGCTCGATTGAAGGACATCCGTGACCTGTTCCTCGATACCGGGATCGGGGCCGACGCGTATTCGATCATCGAGCAGGGCAAGGTGGACCGGATGCTGTTGGCTTCGCCGATGGAGCGCCGGGTGATCTTTGAAGAGGCTGCCGGGATCGCTAAGTATCGGCAGCGCCGCGTCGAGGCGACTCGAAAACTCGAAAAGACCGAGACCAACCTGATCCGCACCCGCGAGCAGCTTGATTCAACCGAGCGCCGATTGCGATTGGTCAAAGGGCAAGCGAGCAAGGCCCGCCGGTTCCAGGAACTTGATGATGAGTATCGTTCGCTGCGCATGGCGCTGGCCTTTGAGTTGTACGACGACATTCGGCGTCGGCTCGAAGGGCTGACCTCGCAGATCGCCTCGCTCGAAGACGAAAAGAAACGCACCGAAGAGACCCTGCGATCGGTTGAAAACGAATCGAACCAGGCCAACGAAGAGCACCTCGGGCGCACCCGTGCCCTGCGCGAGGTTGAGAGTCAGCTCACCAAAGCCCGCCATCAGGCCGAGACCGCCCAACAGCGTGGCGAGATGACCATCAAGGCCATCGAAGAGGCTGCCCGATCCGTCGAGGTCGAAACCACGCGCCTTGCCGAGTCCAACGAGAGGCTCGTCGCCCTCGATGCTTCGCTGGGCAATCATCAGCAAGCGGTCGAAACCCTCGAACGCCAGCTCGAAGCTGCCGAAGCATCTTTGGCCCAGGCCAACGAAACCAAGCTTGAATCATCGCGCACCTCGGCAACCCATCGCCAAACCCTCGACGAATCCCGCGCGACCTGTGCTTCGATCGAACGCGAGCACGCGACGCTGCTCGCCCGTGTTCAATCCGACGATCGTCGGCTCGAAGCGATCAAAGAGCAAGGCACCAAGCTCGCCGATCGCCAAGACGAGCTGCGCACCCAGCGCGACGATGCTTCATCGCAGATCGCCAGCGCTGCCCAGCGCATCGAATCGCTCGTTGCCCGCCTCGAATCGCTCGAAGCCGAGCTTGCCCAGATCGCTGCCCACGAAGAGCAAGTCGGCAACACCCGATCCCAGCTCGCCGAGCTGGTCGATGAGCTCGACGAGCAGCGGGTGCGTCTTGAAACCCGCCATGCGACACTCGAAGAGATGGTCAGATCGCGCGTCGGGCTCGATGAAGCCGTGCGCGAAGTGCTCGATCGCAAGGACAACGACCAAGGATTCGCAGGCATCATCGGCCCACTGGCCGAGTTGATCGAAGTCCCCGCTGAGCATGCTTCGCAGATCGAATCGGCACTCGAAGATGCGCTCCAATCGGTCGTCGTCGAGTCCATCTCCGCGATGCCTGTTGCCGATGAACTCGCCTCGCTCCCCGGGCGCGTCACCTTCTTGCCGTTGACCGGGCTCGACAGCATTAGGGCCCCTTCTGATCTGGCGATCAACCAGATCGCTGCCATCGCAGGGACACGCATCACCCGGTTGCGCACGCTTGTGCGCTCGCGCGATGGTGATCCTCGTGTCGAAGCGTTGCTCGATCGGGTGCTCTCGACCACGCTCCTTGTCTCTGATCTTGACACCGCGATGCTCTTGGCAGCCGGGCCATTGCGGGGTATCGAGGCGCGGTTCGTCACCGCATCGGGCACGGTCATCGAGCCCGATGGTCGAGTCTGCGCAGGCCCAGCCAATGATTCGCAAGCTGCGGGCTTGCTCGCCCGGCGGGCCGAGCTCGACGAGCTTTCAGCCGCCCTGAGCACCCACCTCGCAGAGTTCACAACCAAGCGCGACGAGCTCGCTTCGGTTGATGCCAACGCCTCCCAGCTCGCCGAGCAGCGCTCGACGCTGCACTCGGCTGTCGGCTCGGCCAAGCAAGAGCTCGTCAAAGATCAGCACACCCTCGATCGGCATCAGTCCGATCTCGATCGGCTCACCCGTGAGATCGAACGCACCAACGACGAGCAATCGTCGATCCAATCCCGCCTCAACGAGATCGCCAACGAGCGCACGAACCTCACAGAGCGGGCAACCAAGCTCGAAGCCCTGCTCGTCGAGCAGCAGACCCGCGCCAAAGATGCGCAGGAAGAACTCGCCCACATCGAGCGGGTTCTTGAAGATGCCAACGAAAAAGTCTCGTCGGCCCGCGTCGAAGCATCAACGATCCACGAGCAGCTCCGGTCCGAACAACGCCAGCTCGCCGCCACCCAGAACCTCCGCGACGAGACCGAACGCCAGAGCGCACTGGCCCAGCGACACATCGAACGCACCGCAGCCATCCTCGACGAGCACCAACGCGTCGCCCGCGAATCGCTCGATCAAGAGAAGGAAGCCAACGCCCAGATCGCACACTTTGAAGAACAGGCAGCTGAGCACCTCGTGCTTGTACGCGAGTCCGACGCTCGCGTCCGCGAGATCGGGCAGAGGCTCGCCCAAGTCCGCGACACCGCTGAAGCCTTCCAACGCGACTTCCACGCCATCGAAATGGCCAAACGCGAAACCGAGGTCAAACGAGAGAACATCGAAGAGCGCACGCTCGAAGACCTGGGCATCGACCTCATCATCGACTACCCCGAATACCGCCACATGATGACCAGCGACGATCATCCTGAGAGCGTTGAGATCGAACGCATCGACATCGACTCGACCCAGGCCCGCGTCAATGTGCTCAAAGCCGAGATCAAAAAGCTCGGCAATGTGAACCTCAACGCCATCGAAGAGGAGTCCACCCTCGCCGAGCGCAACGAGGACCTGATCACACAAGTCAAGGACATCGACGAAGCACGCATCAAACTTGCGACACTCATCGAAAAACTCAATGTCGCCTCGCGCACGAACTTCGGCGAGGTCTTTGAACGCATCCAGCAAGAGTTCGGCGGGCGCAACGGCATGTTCCGCCGCCTCTTCGGTGGCGGACGCGCCGAGGTGCGATTGATGCCTCTGGTCAAGGAGATCGACGGGCAAAAGGTCGTCACCGACGAAATCGACCTGCTCGAATCGGGCATCGAGGTCATCGCCAAACCCCCAGGAAAAGAGCCCCGCTCGATCAACCAGCTCTCGGGCGGCGAAAAAACCATGACCGCCGTCGCGATGCTCTTGGCGATCTTCCGATCGAAACCCAGTTGCTTCTGTGTGCTCGACGAAGTCGATGCCGCCCTCGACGAAGCCAATGTCGGGCGGTTCTGCGCGACACTTGATATCTTCGCCCAGCAATCCCGGTTCATTGTCATCACGCACAACAAGCGCACCATGCAGGCCACCGACAAACTCTTCGGCGTCACCATGCAAGAACGAGGCGTGTCCAAACGCGTCGAGGTCCGGTTCGATCAGGTCGGCGAGGATGGCGAAATCAACGCTCATCTCGACAGCAAGGCGATCAAGGATGCGCCCGCCGAGCCTGAGACAACGGAGGCGAAGCCTTCGGGTGCGCTGCGGGCTGCCCTTGCATCCATGCGCGATGAACAACCAAGTGTCAAAGTTGACGATTCGCTGTAAAATCGCTGCAAATGATACTTCCAAGGCTTGATTGCACCTGATATACTCGCTGCATGACACAGTTTATCATGCGATCGTTGATTCTTGCTTTCCTCGCCCTCGCTGTTTCTCTTGGCCAAGCCGACATTGTGACGCTCAAGGACGGGACGGTCATCGAAGGGATCGTTGTCAAAGAGACCGGGGCCGAGGTGGTCATCGAGGTGACGATCTCCAATATCAAGACCACCAAGACTTTCCCGAGATACAAGGTCAAGTCGATCGAACGCAAGCCAATCGAGACAGAATCTGCTGATGAGCAAGCGGACGCAGAGAAAAAAACTTCGCCCAAATCAACCACCGATCGCCCAAAGCGAAGCGCGCCCCGCTCGCGCGAGCCTCGCCCTTCCAAGGCCAATCGCACACTCTATATGGTCGTGCCCGTCACGGGGATGATCGGGATGGAAACCAATGCTGATGGATTGCGCAAAGCGCTCTCGCAGGCATCGAGACGCAAGATCAAGCATGTCGTGTTCACCATTGACTCTGGCGGCGGGTATGTCTACGACGCGGTCGAAACGCTCAAGGTACTCAAGGAGTTCGATGATGATCTGATCTACCACGCCCTTGTCGAGGAGGGCGCAATCTCGGCAGCGAGTGTCTATGTCGCTGCAGCTGACGACATCTTTGTTCGTCCCGATGCCCGCGTGGGCGGCGCGGTCGCCTATTCCGAAGACAACACCTCGGGAGCTGCCCAGGTCGATGCCAAGTTCAACTCGATCTGGGCTGCCGAGATCGCTGCCCGGGCCGAGTCCAAGGGATTCCCGCCTGAGATTTTCAACGCGATGGTCGTGCTCGAAGCCGAGGTCTGGGTCGATGATGAGCACAAGGTGTTCGCTTCGCGCCCAGGCGGAGGGGCCCAGCAGATCGACTCGAAGGGCACCATCTTGACCATCCGCGCCGGGCAGATGGTTCAGATCGGGATGGCCAAGGAGTTTGATGGAGAGCTCAGCGAGCTCGGCGAGCTGATCGGCGTCGAGCACTGGACAGAAGCCAAGAACATGGGCCAACGCATCATGGAGACTTCGGGCAAGGACCGGCTCAAACTCTCTGCAAAGTTCACAAATGCGATCAACATCTTTTCCGATGCTGCCAAGGACTTAGAGCAAAATAGTCCAAGGAGCTTCAATGACTACCGCTACTACCAGCTCCCCAACGGCAGCCGACAGCCCGATGGCGTCTCGGTTCAGAACTGGCGTAAACGATGCGCCGCTTCGATCGCTGCGTGCGATATCATGCTCGAAGCACTGGCGCACATCGCAGATGTCAACAAGCGCGCAAAGAAACTCGGCGCGCTCCATCTCGATGTCGTCCCCACCGATATCGGGCACGATGCCTACACCACCATCTCCGAGGCACGGGACTGGCTCGCTGCCAACAGAAACATGATCCCGCTCTCGATGTATGGTGGATGAAGCCGATCCCCCCTACTCCACCGAGGCCATGTCTGACGGCTTGTTTACTTACGAACACCACTCTCTTTCTCCTCCCTAGGGCTTCCGCGGGAGGAGGTTTTGCGAGCCGTCAGACACGACCTAGTATCTCCCCATGCCCGCCCAGCCCAGCAAACCATTCGAGGTCGTCGCCGACTTTGCCCCTGCGGGCGATCAGCCCGATGCCATCGACGCGCTCACCCACGCAATCAACCAAGGGCAGCAGTCCACCTGCCTGCTCGGCGCCACCGGCACGGGCAAAACCTTCACCATGGCCAATGTCATCGCCAGAACAAACAAGCCCACGCTGATCCTCTCGCACAACAAAACCCTCGCAGCCCAGCTCTTTGAAGAACTCAAAGCCTTCTTCCCCAACAACTCCGTCAACTACTTCGTCTCCTACTACGACTACTACCAACCCGAAGCCTACATCCCCGGGCGCGATATCTACATCGAAAAAGACTCCGCCCGCAACGATGACCTCGACCAGCTCCGCCTCGCTGCAACCTCCAACCTGCTCCAACGCCGAGACTGCATCGTCGTCGCCTCCGTCTCGTGCATCTTCGGGCTCGGCTCACCAAGCGCCTACTCCAACCAGATCTACCCGCTCATCGTCGGCTCGACCCTCCCAAGGCGCGAGCTCTTCCTCGCCCTCAATGCGATGCAGTACGAGCGATCCGAGATCGAGTTTCAGCGCGGACAGTACCGATCACGGGGCGATGCGATCGAGATTTGGCCCGCCTATGAAAAGTTCGCCCTGCGCATCGAGCTCTTCGGCGACGAGATCGACCGCATCGAACTCATCAACCCAACCTCCGGCGAACTCCTCGCCCAAGAAACCCAATACTTCCTCTTCCCCGCAGTCCACTATGTCATGCCCGAGGATCGACTCTCCGAAATCATCACCTCGATCCGCACCGAGATGGACGAGCGGGTGATGGAGCTGCGCCACGAGGGCAAACTCCTCGAAGCCCAACGCCTGCTGGCGCGCACCAAGTACGATCTTGAGATGATCGAGGAGATCGGGTATTGCTCGGGCGTGGAAAACTATTCGCGCTACATGGACGGCAGAAAACCCGGCGAACGCCCGTTTACACTGATGGATTACTTTGACTATGCACCGGCGGCATCCCCGGTGGCCCGGCTCGCCGAGCCGGGGCTTTCTCCTGAATACCCGGCTCGGCGAGCCGAGCCACCAAACAATGATTCTCGCGATCACGCTGGGGACGCTCAGCGCTTCGGCGTCTCGCGCACCAACCTCAAAGACTGGCTCCTCATCATCGACGAATCGCATGTGACGCTCCCCCAAATCCGCGCCATGTTCAACGGCGACAAGGCCCGCAAGGATGTCCTCGTCGAGCATGGGTTCCGCTTGCCGAGTTGTTTGGATAACCGTCCATTACGCTTTGAGGAGTTTGAAGCGATTGTGCCTCAGGTCATGTATGTGAGTGCGACGCCCGGCCCGTACGAGCTCGAAAAAACCGGAGGCGAGATCGTCGAACAAGTCATCCGCCCCACCGGATTGCTCGACCCGATCGTCGAAGTCCGCCCGGCATCGGGACAGGTGCCCGATCTGCTCGAACAATGCCGAGCGTGCGTCGAGGCAGGCGATCGCGTCCTGGTGACAGCCTTGACCAAACGGCTCTGCGAAGACCTAACGACCTATCTCTCCGATCAGGGTTTGCGCGTGCGGTATTTACATTCGGACATCGAAACCCTCGATCGGCTTGAGATTCTGACCGGATTGCGCGCAGGCGATTTTGATATTCTGGTCGGTGTGAATCTCTTGCGCGAAGGGCTCGACCTGCCTGAGGTTTCGCTGGTGACGATCCTCGATGCCGACAAGGAAGGGTTCTTGCGCAGCGCGACGAGTCTGATCCAGCAGATGGGGCGGGCTGCGCGCAATGTTGATGCCAAGGTGATCCTGTATGCGGACAAAGTCACCAACGCGATGAGCACCGCAATGGACGAAACCGCCCGCAGGCGCGCCAAGCAGCTCGAATACAACACCCAGCACGGCATCACGCCGACCACCATCAAGAAAGAAATCCGCACCGGGATCACCTCTGCCCTCGAAGCCCGCAAGACAGCCAAACTCGCAGCCAACGACACCAGCGACCCAAGCCTCGATGCCCGTGATCTGGTCAAGATTCTCGAAGCTGACATGCTCGAAGCTGCCCAGCAGATGGAGTTCGAAGCAGCGGCCCTGCTCCGCGACCAGATGACCCATGTCAAAGAGCTCATCATCGCTGAAGGCGAGATTGACGACAATTCCCCGATCCTGATCCGCCGATCCGAGCTCGCCAAAGCCATCGGACCCAAACGCGGACAGGCAGGCTCAGCGGGCACCCGCAAAGGGCGAACAAAGAAGAAACGCTGAGGATTCACCCACCTACAATCCCCCATGCAAACCAACCAACCTCCCAACACAGGCTCGGAGTTTTCTACGCCTGCCCAGTTCCGATCTAAGCTTGGCTCATACCTCTCAGGCGTGGTCATCGGGTTCACGCTTCTGGGCATGATCTACTTCATGAAGCACCTCGCTACACAAAACCAGCAAGCCGACGCTGCCCAACCCACTGCGACCACGCCGGAATCGCAGCCTTGAGTACGCAGGTGAAAAAGAAGAAGATCACCAAGAAGACAAAGAAGAAGGTTGCCAAACGGGAACCTTCAAAGGCGATCAAATCCGCGCCCATCGACCACACCAAGTACATCCGCATCCGCGGCGCCAAAGAGCACAACCTCAAATCACTCGACATCGACATCCCACGCGATCAGTTGGTCATCATCACCGGGTTGTCGGGCTCAGGAAAATCCTCGCTCGCCTTCGACACCATCTTCGCTGAAGGACAGCGCAAATACATGGAGTCCCTCTCCGCCTACGCCCGCCAGTTCCTCGATCAACTCAAGAAACCCGACATCGAAGAAATCGAAGGCATCCCCCCCACCATCGCCATCGAACAACGCTCAGCTTCACACAACCCACGCTCGACCGTCGCCACCACCACCGAAATCTACGACTACCTCCGCCTGCTCTTCGCCCGCTGCGGCACGCCTCGCTCGTGGGCACCGACCAAGAAAAAAAAGGACGGCACCGTCACCGCTCGCTCGGGTCGCCCGATCGAATCGTCGAGCGCAACGCAGATCGTCGATCATGTCATGGCCTTCGGGCAAGGCGCTCGGCTCATGGTCCTCGCCCCCGTCGTCCGCGCCAAAAAAGGCTTCCACAAGGACACCCTCGAAGCCTTCTTCAAGCAGGGGTGGATGCGCGCCCGAGTCAACGGCCAAATCACCGATCTCCGTGAAGCCCTCAAAGAAGACACCGAAAACCCGCTCGACCTCCACCGCCATAAGAAGCACTCGATTGATGCGGTGGTCGATCGGATTGTCATCAAGGACGATGCCCGCCAACGATTGGTCGAATCCATCGAGGCGGCCTTGCGTTTGGCGGATGGGTCGGTCATCATCAGCGTACAATCTTCCGACGGTGGCCCGGCTCGCCGAGCCGGGTCTTCCAAAGCACACACAAAGGCAATCCAAGAACCCGGCTCGGCGAGCCGGGCCACAGAAGATTGGACTGACCACGCCTTCTCCGAACACTTCGCCGACCCCGATCATCCCGAAATCTCCCTCTCGGAACTCTCGCCTCGCCTGTTCTCGTTCAACTCCCCGTTTGGTGCGTGTCCAGAATGTCATGGCCTAGGTGTCATCCTTGAGTTCTCCGAAGAGCTCGTCGTCCCCAACAAGGATGTTGCCATCCTCAACAACGCCATCCGTCCGTGGAAAAAGAACGGCCCCGGCGGGATGATCTATCCGCGAATGCTCCGCAAGTTCTGCCGGGCCTTTGATATCCCACAATCCATGCACCTCTCGGCCATGTCCGATGACCTCTACAACCTCCTCATGCACGGCACCCAATACGCCAATGCACACCTCAAAGGAAAAACCAAATACCGAAAGCAATGGGACGGCGTCTACCCCATGCTCCACAACTGGTTCCACAAAACCGAATCCTCATGGGTCAAGGACCACCTCCACCAATACCAACAAGAAATCATCTGCCCATCATGTTCTGGCGATCGGCTCAAGACCGCGGCCCTCCATGTCACCATCGAGTCATCGCACAAAGCCGACATGAACAAAGCCGGGTCGAAAACCATCATCGGACGCCCCACAAACGACGGCTCGATCCTCAACATCGCCGAACTCGCCCGGCTCAACATCACCGACGCGATCGACTTCATCGACAACCTCACACTCTCAAAGGAACACGCCCACATTGCCGAGGCCATCCTCCGCGAGATCATCAATCGGCTCAAGTTCCTCGAATCCGTCGGGCTCGAATACCTCTCGCTCGATCGCCGAACCGCAACACTCTCAGGAGGCGAGGCCCAACGCATCCGCCTCGCTACGCAGGTCGGCTCAGGTCTCGTCGGTGCCTGCTATGTCCTCGACGAACCCACCATCGGGCTCCACCAACGCGACAACGCTCGGCTCATCCGCACGCTCCGCCACCTCACCGATATCGGCAACACCGTCCTCGTCGTCGAACATGACGAAGACACCATCCGCGCAGCCGACCACATTATTGACATCGGCCCAGGCCCTGGAGTCCACGGCGGCACCGTCGTGGCACAAGGCCAAATCGACGACATCACCAGCGCGAAAGACTCACTCACCGGCGACTACCTCAGCGGGCGAAAGAGTATCCAAGTCCCCAAGACCCGGCGCAAACTCAACATGAAGAAGGCGATGGTCGTCAAGGGTGCTCGCCACAACAACCTCAAGAACATCGATGTCCCCTTCCCCATCGGAGGCATGCTCGCCGTCACCGGCGTGTCGGGCTCGGGCAAATCCACACTCGTCAACCAAATTCTCCTCCGCGCAGCCAAGCAGCATGTGATGGGCTCCAAAACCAAACCCGGAACACACTCACGCATCACCGGCTTACAGCACATCGACCGCATCATCGAGGTCGATCAATCGCCCATCGGCCGAACCCCCCGCTCGAACCCCGCGACCTACACCGGCATCTTCGACGACATCCGCAAGGTCTTCACCGCCACCAAGGAATCGAAAATCCGAGGATACAAACCCGGGCGGTTCTCGTTCAATGTCGCCTCGAACAAAGGCGGCGGGCGGTGCGAAGCATGCGCCGGGCAAGGCATGAAAAAAATCGAGATGCACTTCCTCCCCGATGTCTTCGTCGAATGTGAAGTCTGCCACGCCAAGCGCTACAACCGCGAAACCCTCGAGGTGCGCTATCGTGGGAAGAACATCGCCGATGTGCTGGCGATGACCGTCGAGGACGCCTGCGATTTCTTCGAGAATCACCCCAAAATACTCCGCTTCACCACCTGCCTGCGCGATGTCGGCTTGGGATACATCACCCTCGGACAACCTTCGACCACACTCTCGGGCGGCGAGGCCCAACGCGTCAAACTCGCGACCGAACTGGGCAAAGGCACCCGACACGACGGCACCCCAAGCTCCGAGCACACCCTCTATATCCTCGATGAACCCACCACCGGACTCCACTTCGAGGACATCAACAAGCTCATCGCGGTGCTCAATCGACTCGCCGACGCGGGCAACACGCTCATTGTCATTGAGCACAATCTTGATGTCATCAAGTGTGCCGACTGGGTGATCGACCTGGGCCCCGAGGGCGGCGACGCCGGCGGCACACTCTTGGCAAGCGGCACACCTGAGGATGTGGCAAAGGCAAAGGCGAGCTATACCGGGCGATATCTCAAGAACATGCTCAAGAACATGCTCTGAGCGATCCGCCTCGCGCAGACCCGATAATCGGGTATCCCGAACAACCCATCGGCAGGCTTCCAATCCCCAGATAATCCGGTGGCCATCCCGCTCGATGCTTTGCACATCAGGGGCAGATCATGCCTCAATCGCTCGGAGCGAGGCATGATTCGGGACAACGACACCAAAGCAAAGTATGGGGAAACACAACATGCGCACGAGGACAACGATGAATCGGATCGTGATGGCAACGATCATCGCATCGGCTGCGGGGCTGACCAACGCGGATCTGATCGACGGCAGGCAGCAAGTCGGAGGGTGGGACTTCTCCAATGGAAACGCACTCGACATCACGGGCAATAACAACGGCGAGATCGAAGGCAAGGCCGAGATCGGCACCTTTGGCGGACGCCAAGCAGCGGGATTCCTGCGAGGAAAATCAAAAGACTACATCAAGTTCGAGGATCGAGCAGCATATCAACTCTCCGATGGTGTCCTGGCAATCGACTTCATGCAAACCGGACGGTGGAATACGAAGGAAGCCTTATTCTCCAAAGATGCCAGCGGGTATGTCGATGGCGGACACCTCACCGTCAATCTCCTGCGAGGGCAGAGCAGCCATGAGGGATCGATTCAGGTTCGGCTTCAGAGCAAGAACGGGAGTTTTTATGTCAACTCGGGCATGCTCAATCTCAACCAGTGGTACAGCATGGAGTTCGGGTTTGGAGCCGACGGAATGAAGCTTGAAGTCGATGGCGTCGTGGTTGATACCAATGACTACACCGGCGGGCTCGTCGGCAACTTCGAGGACTTCTCGCTAGGCGCATCACGATGGGCGTCACGATCCGGAGAATGGAACCGCATGAAGTATGGATACTCCGGCTACATCTCGTCGGTCGGGCTCTACGGCGCAGTGATCCCGGCTCCGGGAGCTCTGGCTTTGCTCCTCACCGGCGGGATCATCGGCACCCGTCGGCATCGGTAAGCACACGCAGATACACCAGACATACTCGACCCGAACCGACAAACACGATACCATCTCCCCGATGCCCATCGACCGCCCCATCTTGTTCATCGGCGCAACCCGCTCGGGCAAGTCCATGCTTGCCGACATGCTCGGCGAGCTCGACGGATTCCACACCGCCTTCGAGCCGTTGGGATGCTGGAACCATGCCTTTCGCGATGCAGGCTCCGATGTTCGCACCCGCGAAGAGGCCAACGAGCAAGTCTGCCAGCACATCCGCTCGCAGATCGAAAAAACCCTTCGTTCGAATGATGCCTTGCGCTATATCGACGACCTGCCTCACCATGCGCTTCGGATCGGGTTCTGCCATGCCGTGCTCCCCGATGCCCGGTTTGTCATGGTTGCCCGCGATGGGATCGAAACCCTTCAGGACATGAAGTACGGGTGGGAGCACAAGGACACGCTGGGCAAGGTGCTCGCGCGTCGATTAGGAGGCGGGCATCACAAGACGCTCAATCTCAAGAAACTCCCCGGACAGGGCATCCGGTGGTTCAACAACGCCATCCGCAGGCGCCTGGGCGCTCGGCGGACAACCTGGGGGCCCACCGCTCCAGGGCAGATCGAGTTCGCCAAAGACCACTCACTCATCGAAACCATCGCCTACCAATGGCAGTCCTTTGTCACCCATGCCCTCGATGGATTAGACCAGATCCCACAAGACCAAGTCCTGCATGTGCGATATGAAGAAGTGCTCAGTGATCCCGAAGGACAAACCCGGCGTCTGGGCGAGTTCTGCGAGGTGGAGAACCCGCAGAATCTGGCCGATATCGCTCAACGAACCATCGAGAAAGACCGAAAACCCTACAGCGAGGCACTGTCCCCGGGTGAGTTAGAGCTCGTTGGGCCTATCATCTCGGCTGCCCAATCGAGGCTGGGATACGCACGCTAGAATCGTGTTTTTACACTGGAGCATTCACCGCCATGTCAGATCAATCAGAAATCGCCAAACCCATCGGCTCACCCATCGGCGCCTTCAATCAAGCGATCGACGCACTCAAAGCTGCCAAAGCCAAGACCGTGCTCGATCTACCCGCAGGCGAAGGATTCTTCGCCAATATGCTCCTCGACAACGGGTTCGAGCCCACCTGCTGCGATGTGTTCCCCGATCAGTTCCGCGGACGCGATGTCAAATGTCAGTTTGTAGACCTCAACAAAACCATCCCCTTTGAAGATCAATCCTTCGATGCCATCACCTGCCTCAACGGGCTCGAACGGGTCTGGGCCCGAGGCGAAGCCATGCGGGAGTTCTCGCGGGTCATCAAACCCGGAGGCATCATCGTTATCAGCTATCCAAACCAAGGCGATATGCGCAGACGGATGCTCAACCTCTTCACCGGGTCGGTCACCTGGAATGTGGTCGGCCCGCCTCATGTTTGCGACCCCTCGATCGAACCACCAGAATCCAACTTCCGGTACGCGATGACCACCGCCAATGTGCTCACCGGACTCGAGAGCACCGGGTTCGATCTCATGTCGCTCAAAGCAACGCACTACAACAAGAGCTCGATGCTCATGGCCCCGTTTGCGGTGTTCCCCATCGCTGCAAGGCTCTTCGGCGGCGCACCCCAGCAAAAACGCTATAAGCTCAAAGAGAACGCCTCGATGGATGCGCTCTTCGGCTCGTTCCTCGTCGCAGTCGCACAACGAAACGATACCCCAGTGGTCATCCCCGATGGAGATCGCGGAGACACAAACCGCTAAACAAATTGGAATACACAACAATCGCTATGCCCGATTGATGGCTCGTTTGATCCGCGCGTCAAACCCTTCGATCCGTCGCCTGAGGATCGAGAGATCGCACCGCGCAGGCATCTGGTCTTTTCCGAAATGTCTCGCAGCAAGCTCGGCTGCCGACTTGGCGATCAGACTCGGAGAGATCGCCCCGCCAACAAGATGCTCATGATCGACCCACGCGAAGGTGAGTTCGTGATCGGTCGAAGATGTGTCATCCCATTGGATCGTCAATGTGTAGAGCCAACCCGTCGCGGTTTCGTGCTCGCCATCAATTTGAACAGTTGGGATATCCACAAGAAGAGTGTATCAAATAAAAAAGCCCCTGTTGAATGGGGGCTTGTGTTTTGCATTTGTTCTTTTGCTCAACCCGGCTTACTCAAACCCGGCTTACTCAACCCAAGAGATCAGCAATCTCGTCATCGACGGGATTCGATGCTCGATTATCCTTAGGCCCTTTTTGCTTCTTCTTGGGCGCCTCGTCTTGTGCCTCTTCTTGCTGCTCCGCGAGCTCGTCAGCTGCATTCTGAGCAGCGACCTGCGCTTCGAGCTCAGCAAGGTCTTCCTGGGCTTGTTTCTTGCCCTCTTGAAAGAGCCGATCCTTGATCGCCTTGATCTTGTCCTTATCAGGCGAGAGCAAAAGCGTGATCGCGCGACCAGCGGTCTTGGGCGCCATGTCGATCTTGGAGACATCGGCAAGGTCCTGACAAATCTGGAACATGCGTTCTTCGCCCATCTGCTTGTGGACGATTTCTCGACCTCGGAACCGTTGGACGATCTGGACTTTATGACCGGCCATCAGGAATCGGCGTGCCTGGTCGATTCTGATCTTGACATCGTGTGGATCGATTTTGAGCGATCGCCCAAGCCTGATCTCTTTGAGCTCGCCGCCGTGCTGGCGTGCCTTGGCCTCTTTTTTGGATTGATCGTACTTGTGCTTGCCATAGTCCATGATCTTGCAGACTGGCGGGCGTGAGTCGGCGACGACCTCGACAAGGTCGAGCCCTGCCGCCTGCGCCATACGCATCGCATCGGGGGTATCGACGAGTCCGCGCTGTTCGCCGTGCTCGTCGATCAGGCGGATCGGCGAGATTCGGATCATGTGATTCACACGGGTCCGGTTGGCCGGGCCCTGACTTCGAATAAATCGTCTACGAGCGATATCGGGACTCCTTGACAGATAACTCGCCATCGGTGATGGCACAGAACAAGCATTTGATCGCCAACCGTCGGCGATCACAGGACCCTATTGAACCATCTCCACCCGGATAAAGCAAGCCGTAAACCGGAATAAGAGGGGCAATCGGGTTCATTGCACGATGATGATGAGGATGCTGATAAGCAAGAGCAGCACCACAATCATAAATGGTGGCCAGAGCAGGTGGTTCATCAGGGCATTGGGTCCCTGCGAGGTATCCTCGGGGATCTCCGTCACCGACGCCTCGGCCTGGGCTGCGAGGGCGACAAGATCATCGCCTTCAAACACATCCTGATGGGCAATCGGAGGCGTCTCGCCCTTCTTGATCGCCCGCAGATCAATCAACAAATCCGTACAGTTCTGATACCGATCCTTGACCTTCTTGGCCATCATCATCTCGATGACCTCGGAGATGCCCGCCCCGAGCTTGGGATTCACATGATCCGGGGGGATCAGCTCGTTCTTGAGGTGCTTGTGCATCACCGAAGATGGATTCTTGCCCTCGAAGGGGACCGACCCGGTGACCATGTGGTAGAGGGTGACGCCCAAGGAGTAGATGTCAGCCGGTGGGCCGATGTCTTTTTCGCCTCGAATCTGCTCGGGAGAAATATAGTATGGAGTACCAAATGCTCGCCCGGCCTCGGCTTCGGCGGTCTCGACATCGCTCATCGCCCGGGCCAAACCCATGTCGGCGAGCTTGACGACCCCTTCTTTGGTAATCATGATATTCTTGGGCTTGACATCCCGGTGAATCAGCCCGCGTTGATGGGCATGCTCAAGGGCCTCGGCGACCTGAATCGCAATATCAATCGCGTCGGCCTCCTTGAACCGCTTGTGCGTCACGATGTCCTCGTGGATACTCCGCCCCTCGACATACTCCATCACAAAGAAATACATATCCCCTTCGTTGCCCACATCGAACGCCTGGACAATATTGGGATGGTTAAGCGAGGCGGCTGCTCGCCCTTCAGCGAAGAACCGCTCAATAAACTGAGGATTCTGAGAGAACTTCTTGGGGAGCTTCTTGATCGCGACCATCCGATCGAGTGAAATCTGCTTGGCTTTGTAAACCGTGGCCATCGCCCCGGCACCGAGCTTGCCCAAGATTCTGTATCCGGTGATCGAAGCACCCGAACGCTCGGCCTCGATGGCTTCACGCAATCGGGCGATCTGACGCTTGGTGACGAACTCTTTGTGAACAAGAACCTGAGCAAGCGAGTTGGAGAGGGTCTCGGATTCTTTGGGAGCCGAGTCGTTCTCAGCCCGGGTGAGGGTCAGGCAATGCTTGACCTCTTCAGGAGTCGCCAATCCTTGGTCGATGACGAGTCGCCCAATGAGCGTGTCGAGGTTCGTCCCGTCTTTCGTGACCGCCATGATGGACTTCTCAGCATCGGCGATCGAAATCGGGTCATCGTTGCCGATGACCTCGGTACCAAATGGTGTGGTATCCTCCGATGAAGGGGACGATGGAGAGGATGATGAAAGAGACGACGAAGAGGATGACGAAGAGGACGGCGAAACATGCTCATCGCTGAGTTGGATATCCTCGCCCGCCGGGTGATTGACCCGGTGATTGGGTTGGTTGTTGGCTTGATCGCTCACGCGGTTGGTTCCGTGTTCCTGTAGCTGATTCATACACTGGGCTATTCGTACCAAATAACCGATCTGTTTCAGTGCACACACCCGAATCGACAAGATAAAGCCATTGGGCCCACCTGTCAAATCCGGGCAATCGTACGCCTACTCAAATGATCGGACTATCCGCCCTCGGGCTCAAGACCCTCTTCGCAAACTTCGCCCGATTCTAGGTCCCGATAAACGGGCCGAGCAAGAAAAATGAAGGAACAGGCAACCCTTGGGACAAGGGGCTGCATTTGCGCCCCCGCAGGAGAGGACGAGGGGAAGAGGGGATACGGGTGCCACGGCTTGACCCGAAAAGGGCAAGCCGTATCTTCCGAACAATCCAAGAGCACGGCTTGCCCTTCGGGTCAAGCCGTGGCACCCGATCTATCTCCCTTTCTCCCCATTGCCTACTCCCCATTGCCCATTGCCCTCTCTCGCCCATACACTCTCTCCATGCTCGTCACCGAATCGAGGCCTCGCAATCTGAGATGGATCCATGCTGGCCCGCTGCTCTATGGCGACTGGGGGACCTCTCGGCTCTATGTCCTCGGGTTAGCCTTCCTGTATACCGCCCATGCCTCGATTGTGTATCTCGCTGCCATCGGGCTGTTGATGATCGCGGTGAGCTGGGCATACACAATCATTTGTCGATGCTTCCCCGATGGGGGCGGGGTGTATACCGCTGCCCGTCAGCTTTCCCCAACGCTCTCGGTCATCGGCTCGACCCTGCTGCTCAGCGGGTACATCATGACCGCAGCGATCTCGGTCATCGAAGCCTTCCACTACTTCCATGTCCCCGAACACCTTGTCCTCCCGCTCTCGGTCGGGGCAATTGTGCTCGTCGGCGGGATCAACTGGCTCGGGGCCAAGTCCGCCGGTAAGTTTGCCCTCATCATCGCATTGACCGCTTTGGGTGTATCAGCAGTGATGGCGGTCATGGCCATCCCGTTCTTCATCAAAGGGATCGACACGATCTCGTTTGATTTTTTCCGCGAGACCTCCGCAGGGCACGCATGGGTGAACTTCACCAAAATTTGCTTGGCCCTTGCCGGGGTCGAAGCGGTCGCCAACATGACCGGGTTGATGAAAAAACCCGTGGGTCGGGAAGCCAAGCGGACGATCTGGCCGGTATCGATCGAGGTGGTGGGGCTGAATCTGGTCTTTGGACTCGCCCTGGCGGGGCTTTCGTTTGCTGTCCTGGGGACCTCGCTGGTGAACTACACCACCCCCGACGAGGTTCGGCTTCAAGAAACCCGATCAGCATTCATCGAGACACTCCCCGAGGATTTGGCATCTACACTGAGCTCCGAATCGGGGTTCACCATCACCCGCGAGCACCTCGATACACTCTCTGAAGAATCATTGGCCGCCTACGAGCTGCTCGAAGAGCACGAATCGCAAGTCGAGCAGTATACCAACGCCTCGATGCGCGTGATCGCCACCGAAGCGGCGACGCACACGATGGGCCCCAAGTTCGGCAACGCCTTTGGGACGGTGGCCGGGATCACCTTTGGGTTGCTCTTGCTCTCGGCGACCAATACCGCCGTGATGGCGATGGTGTCGGTGTTCTTTGCGATGGGACAGGACAACGAGCTGCCCAAAGCATTGACCAAACTGAACTATTCGGGGGTTCCCTGGGTTGGACTGATTGTTTCAGTCATCATCCCGATCGTGGTGATTCTTGTCGAGCAGGATGTGACGGTGCTCGCATCGTTGTATGTGCTGGGCGTGACGGGGGCCATCACAGTCACGGTGCTCTCCTCAGCATACAACAAGGCGCTCGATATCGGAACGATCAGCCGGGTGTTGATGTGGGTTCTGGGGCTCTTCTTGCTCTCGATCAGTCTCACCATCGCGATCACCCAACCGATCTCGACCGCCTTCAGTGGCACACTCATCGCCCTGGCTTTGGGGGTCCGGACGATCCGTTCCTCGACCGTTGTCGATACCGGCGAAGCGCTCCAAGCCCCCACGACCGGTTGGCTTGCGATGCTCAAGGGAATCGAGATCAAGATCGACCCCGACAAACCCAAGATCATGCTCGCCGCTCGTGGGCGATACCAATCCGAGTATGCCGTCGATCTGGCCAAGCGCCGTGATGCGACGCTCTTTGCGATCTTCGTGCGTCCGATCCGGGTGATGGATTTGCGTCCTGGACAGGCACCTCGGATCGAGACTGATGAGTCTGCGCAAGAGGCTTTGGGGACGACAGCGATGCTTGCCAAGGAGGCGGGGGTCTCGTTTGTGCCGATCTATGTCACCTCTGAGACGATTGCTGATGAGATTCTTGACTACACAGTCACCTATAGCTGTGACACGCTGATTCTGGGTAAATCTCGCCGATCGGTGTTTAGCCGAAAACTCGCAGGCGATGTAGTCTCGCAGGTTTCCGAGAATCTGCCCAGCGGGATCACGCTCATTACGCGCGCCTCGGAGACGCCTCACATTCTGATGCCTCCGGGGATAGGAACCCATCCGAGCAAGTAAATGTCGGCCCTCTCTTGCTCCTCCCTGCGCCCCGCGGGGAGGTGGATGAAAGCAAGATATCTTCCCTGTACCTGCTTGTACCTGAGAATCACCCCTCCCCTCTTTTCTTCCACCCATCCGTGCCAACCATCGCCAGCCTTTCTACCCTTCACCCGATGCCCAACGACGACCTGCCCAACCTCCCCGACCTGCCTGATTTCCTCGCAGACGATGATCTGCCATCCAAGCTCGAATCGGTGCCTGATCCAATCCTTGACGGACTCACCGAACCCCAGAAACAGGCCGTCCTCCATACCCAAGGCCCGCTCCTGATCCTCGCTGCAGCCGGCTCGGGCAAGACCCGCGTCATCACCCGCCGCATCGCCCAGATCATCAAGCAAGGCACCCCCCCTTGGAACATCCTCGCGTTGACCTTCACCAACAAGGCTGCCGGCGAGATGCGCGAGCGGGTGGCTGTGCAGCTCTGTGGCCCGCGCGCACGCGAAGAAGGCGCACCGCCTGATCCTCGCATGCGCGGACTCACCATCACCACCTTCCACTCGCTCTGCGCCCGCCTGCTGCGCCGATACGCCCAACGAGCCAACATCCCCGGACTCAAACCCGACTACACCATCTACGACTCATCCGATCAGATGGCGTCGATGAAGAAGGTGCTCAAGGCGATGGGGCTCCAGGCCACCAACTGGCCTCCTCGCACCGTCCTCTCCGCAATCTCCAACGCCAAGAACGAGCTGATGGATGCGAAGAAATACGAAGCCAACGCCTTCGATTACTACTCGAAGCAGATCGCCAAGATCTATCTCAAGTATGAAGACCTGCTCAAGCAAGCCGGCGCGATCGACTTCGACGATCTTTTGCTCTACACCGTCAAGCTCCTCGAAACCAACGCTGACATCCGCCACGAGCTCGCTTCGCGTTGGCGCTACCTGATGATCGACGAATACCAGGACACCAACTCGGTGCAGTTCAGGCTCACCTCGTTGCTCGCTGCCCCCCCCGCGCCACTACCGGGCATGGAGCATGAATCCGCCTCCCCCAACATCTGTGTGGTGGGCGATCCTGACCAGGCAATCTATGGCTGGCGCGGCGCCGACATCTCCAACATCCTCGACTTTGAAGACCACTTCCCGGGCGCCAAGACCATCTTGCTAGGCGAGAACTTCCGATCCACCGAGTTCATCCTCGCCGCAGCGGACACACTCATCAAGAAGAATCAGCACCGACGCGACAAGCCGCTCTTTACCAGCACCGATGGAGGCGAGCCCATCACGGTGATCCGGGTCAACAACGAACGCCACGAAGCCGAGCTTGTCACGGACTTCTTCCAACGCTTGCATGACGACGAGGGGATCGCATGGAAGGACATGGCCGTGTTCTACCGCACCAACGCCCTCTCACGCGTGATCGAAGACGCGATGCGCTCGGCGGGCATCCCCTACAAGATCGCCCGAGGCACCGCCTTCTTCGATCGCGAGGAGATCAAGACCGCGATCGCTTATCTGCGTGTGATCGCCAACCAGGCCGACGCGGTCTCGCTGCTGCGTGTGGTCAACACCCCAACGCGAGGCATCGGCAAGACCACCCTCGATGTGATCCAGAACGCTGCCATCCGCGCCAACATCACCCTCTTCGAAGGGTTGACCCGCGCCAAAGAACTCGGCTTGTCCCCAAGGGCGGTCACCTCGATCGACAAGTTTGTCGAGATGGTCAACCAATGGACCGGCGAGGGTTCGTTCATGGGCGCATCTGTTGCGAGCACCCTCCACGAACTCGTCGAGCGAGTCATCACCGAGTCAGGGCTCGAAGCCCACTACAAGAAACAAGCCAAAGCCAGTGGTTCTGAATCCGACGAAGAACGATTGGACAACCTCTCCGAGCTCGTCACCTCGGCCCGAGACTTCGAGCGCGAGTACGACCCCGCCAACGACCCGGCTGCCTTCACCGACCCTGAATCAGCAAACGCAGGCGACATGGGCCAAGTCCCCGAGCTCCTGGCCATGCTCCGCGCCTATCTCGAGTCCATCGCCCTAGTCGCCGATGCCGATGCGGTGGATACCACCTCGGGCTCGGTGACCCTGATGACCCTGCACGCCTCGAAGGGCTTGGAGTTTCCTGCCGTCGCGATGATCGCCCTCGAAGAGGGCACACTCCCCCATTCACGCGCCAACGAATCGCAAGCCGAGCTCGAAGAAGAACGCCGATTGGCCTTCGTAGGCATTACCAGAGCGATGAAATATTTGCAGATCACCTCGGCAAACCGCCGAACAATCCGAGGCATGTCCGAACGGACCATCCCCTCACGATTCCTCGAAGAAATCGGTACCCAAGGCATCATCGTCTCCGACCAAACCGACGCAGACTTTGGAGCTGGCGAATACGATGATGCCTTCGCATCTGGTCACGGTTCTGGTCATGGTTCTGGTATTCGCTCCTCAAGGGGCACCTTCCGCAAGGGCTCGTTCGCAAGTTTCAAACCCGACCAACGCAACAAGGCCGACCTCGAACGCATCGAACAAGCAAGAGAACAACGCCGAGCCAACATCGTCCCAAGGCCAAGCATCGCCAGCACCCACAACACCCACACCCCCACCCCGTCAATGCCTTCCAAAGCATCCCCCGACGCAGCGGCAACCTACCCCCAAGGCTGCACCGTCCGCCACCCCCAGTTCGGCGAAGGCACCGTAATGAAAACCACCGCAGGCACCAACGCCCGTGTCATCGTCGAGTTCAAATCTGTTGGACGAAAGACCTTGGTGCTCGAATACGCCAGGCTCAAACGGGTGCG
>WFPK01000015.1 GCA_015487555.1 Phycisphaerales bacterium | reverse complement strand
TCGAAGCCGTCGTCGCCGCCGTAGTAGGGGTCGGGGACATCGGGGACTTTTTTGGTGGTGATGGTGGGGTCGAAGGAGCGCATCAGGTGAACTTTGGCTTTGGGTGTGCCTTGGGTGATGAGTTCGCGGCGGTTTGATGCGTCCATTGGGATGATCCAGTCGAACTCAACGGGATCACGGTCGGCATCGAATTGGCGGGCGCGAAGGTCGGTCAGGTCGATGTTGTTTTTGGAAGCGGTGAGGATCGAGCGGGGGTCGGGTGGGTTGCCGACATGCCAAGAGCCTGTGCCGCAGGAGTCGATGTGGAACTGATCGCTGAGGTTTTGTTGATTGACGAGGTGGGTGAAGATGCCGTCGGCGAGGGGGGATCGGCAGATGTTGCCCAGGCAGACGAAGAGGACGCTGGTCTTGGAATCTGGATCAGGCATGGGTCGGCTCTGATTGGGAAGTGGGTTGGGATGCTTGGTTGGATTGGATCAACTCGTCGAGGTGTTCGATGATCGGGCCGGCGACGCCGGGTGCTCTTGAGAGCCCGGCTCTGCCCGAGTGTTTGAGGCGAAGCACGGGGACATCGGCGTTCTCGCACATGCGTTCGATGAGCATGGATGAACCCGAGCCATCGAAGCAGGGATGGATCAGTGCGTCAAAGACGGGCAGGAGTGAGGTGATGGGATCGGTCGCGACGAGGAATTGGAACCGAGCCCCGAGCCCGCGATGGTGACGGCGGGCTGCAGCGAGGTGATTGGCGGTGGAAGGGACGATCCCGGTGAGGCAATAGCCCGATGCGTTGAGGAGCCCGAGGAGGAAGGTGAGCTCGCGAGCGTCGATGTCGGAGGGACGATCGGCGAGCACGCCGATGCACATGGCGTTGTCGTCGATGCCAACCGAGGCGCGGGTAATCGGGCGGTTGGTGTCAGCAAGGTTGTCGAGCGTTGGGGGGAGGAGCGCATCGAGCGTTGCGTTGTTGGCTCGGTCAGTCCAGTAGTCGCAATCGGTTTGTTCAAAGCACCGGATCGAAACGCGTTTGGAGACATAGGCGGGGGCGTTTGTTGGCGAGGTGGAGATCAGGTCGAGCTCGGCGGGGATGCCTCGGAGCAAGACGGCGAGTTCGTCGTTCCAGCAGATGATGCGCGAAGCGCCCTTGGTCAGGCGCTTGATGCGTCTTTTGAGCATCTCGGGATCGCCGAGGGGTGGGGTGAGCCGGGTGTGCCAGTCGAGCCCGAGCAGGCGCGCCTGGGATTCGCACGAGGTGTCGCCGATGAGGATGATGTGTCCCGGGGGGGTGAGTCCTTGCTCGATCGCCTGGGCGCACAGCAGCGTCGGGATCGTGCGCCCGCGCGTGTGAATCTCGGGGGTCGCGCTCGGGGCAGCGACGAGGTGGACAACATCGTGTTGGACAGCTGATTCATTCACCGGCGGAATAATACCGTCTCGGTGATCTCATGTTTGTAGAAAAGCTGAGCCAAACCGATCCCGGCGCGATTGGCGAGTGTCTGTTCGACTTCGAGGCGCTCGCCTGAGGATCTTGGGGTTGAGCCCGGTTTTTGTGGGATTTGGATATTGGCGACCGCCCCCATCTCGTCGCTGGGCCAGATTCGTTTGCCCTGGGCCACATCAATGACCTTGACGCGCATGGTGGCGCGGGGGATATAGGCACCGGTTTCAGGCGTGAGCGAGAACTCAGTGACGACCGCGTAGATGACGATATCGGCGCCGACGGATTTGCCCAGCTCGGAGATGCTCATCTGCTCGCCATAGCGTTCGTTGCTCGCTGCGGTGAGGATGCCTCGGGGGTCGAGCATGTCGACGAGGATGCGTTTGGCGAGGAGCTCTTTGGTTGCTCGGTCGGCGATGGCGTATCGAAGTCTGCGCTGGGTGATCCGGCTCGATGGGTCATCGACAAAGACGACGGTCTTGAGTTCTTTGTCGAGTGTGTAGGCGGGCATGATCTTCTCGGGCCCGTGGATCGCATAGGCGATCGGGGTGATGACATTGCACCCGGGGATCATGATGAAGTATGCGATCAGGCACGCAAGTATGCCTGCGCGTCTGCGTATTGGGTTTGTGAATGTGTGTGTGTTCATGTTGCGCTCAATAGGGGATGATATTCGATTCTTCGTGTGTATAGAAGAGCCAGGCGACGCGGTTGATCAGGCGGTTGGAGAGCTCGGTTGTGACAGCAGCTTCGGGGATGTCGGCTCGCATAAATCCGCGAGAATCCGGGAACTTGACACGGATAGCTTTTTCAAAGACGGGATCGTCGGGGAACCCCGAGTCGGATTCGTACACAGTCACAATACCCGAGCCCGAGCCATCCCAGACATACTGATTGCCTGGCTCATGGAGGGTGTATTCGGTGAGTTCAAAGACGATCAACCGTTCGACCCCGAGCATCTCGGCGACTTCGCCTCGGGGCAGGGCGACCCATTGGGGCGTGTTGTAGAGTACGGTGAGCAGGTCTGCGCTTGGGATGGCGTAGGAGGGGTTGGCGTTCTGGATGAGCCGGTCGTTGATCCGCATGGTAAGTCTGGCGGTGATGCCTGGGTTGTTGGCTTCGATGAGTCGATTGGCGCTGACGACGACGGCGAACGAATGGCCACTGATTCCGGTGTACTCGGCCTCGACCTCATGCTTGCCGGTGCGATGTGCCGATTCGGCCATGCCACCGATGGCGGCGCCGATGATGCACCCGGAGAGCTGCGAACCGATCAACAGCGTGCATACGGTGAAGATGATTCGGTTTGTGATGCGTCGTCTATTCATTGGGGTGTTTACCATGTTGTGATTTTGTAGAACCATGCGCCAAGGAGCAGGATTCCGAGAATGAGGAAAGTCCGAGGACGGAGTGCGGGTTCGATGACCGAGTTGAATCGGGCACCCGTGGTGGTCTGGATCAATGCTCCCCAGAAGACTGTCGCGGTCATGAGTGTGAGGAGTGTTCCCATCGGCTGGGTCTTGGCGGATTGGATCCATGATCCTTGCCCGGCGTATGAGAACGAGGTGGTCATGCCACAGGTCGGGCAGGGTCTGTCGAGGGCTGTGGCCCACATGCAGGGCGAGAGTCCGAGTTGTGTGTGTGTGCCGTGTCCTTGGGATGCCGGGGCGAGCCATGCCGCGATCGAGAGCACCGCGAGGGACATGAGTGCAATCGCCCCTGCGCCGATCCGATCGCCCAGTGTTGCTCTTAGCGGGGTCGTGCGCTCTGTCACTCTTGGGCTTGATTGGTTCATCTGCATATGGATGTACGCCTCAAATGCCCATCTGATCCCTGTTTATGCGTCGATTCTTGGTTTGGGTTCGATGTTCAATCGAACTTGAACACGCCTTTGCGGTACCCATAGATGTAGGCGACGAGGGTGGTGAAGAGGAAGAAGAGGATGCGCAAGAGCCAGATTCGCGAGGATTCGCTCATCGGGTCGAGGCTTGTGAAGGTCTGTGCCCAAGGATAGAGGAAGATCACTTCGACATCGAAGACGAGAAAGACCATCGCGATGAGGTAGAACCGGATATTGAATCGTTTGCGGGCGGTGCCGACATAGTCCATACCCGATTCGTAGGTGTCGCCCTTGCGTTTCCCCGCTCGGCGTGGGCCGAGCATGAACGAGGCCATCAGGTTCATTGCGCCGAAACCGGCAGCACCGATGACCATCAGCAGAATCGGGAGGTAGGCACTGATTTCGTTTGATGAGGCAAGTGTCTGCATGGGTATCCATTCAATGGCATAAACGAGTCCGATCGCCCTCCTGGCGGATCGAGCGTAATGATAGCATCCCCAAACCGGGTTTGTAGCGATTTGAACGAGCCGCGACCGTCAGGGAGCGGTCTTGGTGCGTGTGATTCCTGAAGACCGCTCCCTGACGGTCGCGGCTCGTTGGGGACTGCCAGATTGGCATGGGAAATCCGTCGCGTGACACCCAAGGCAGGGTATTTGAGGCCAAACGGAGGGCAATTGGCATCGATTGGGGGGTGGACGCGATCCGGGTTGGCACAGGGATTGCCACGGGAACGGGGCAGACGGTGCGCTTTCGCATCCACACACACGACACAATCCGGGCATGGAGCCCGTTGCATGGAGAATCAGATCATGGCATCGAAAGAACTGACATTCGACATCGAAGCACGCAAAGCATTGCTCGCCGGGGTTGAAAAACTCGCTGCAGCTGTCAAAGTGACCCTTGGACCTCGTGGACGCAACGCCGTCATCGACAAATCCTGGGGCGGCCCGACCGTCACCAAAGACGGCGTCTCGGTCGCCGAGGAGATCGAACTGAGCGACAAAGCCGAGAATATGGGCGCGATGCTCGTCAAAGAGGCGTCATCCAAGACCTCCGACGACGCCGGCGATGGCACCACCACCGCGACGGTGCTCGCGGAAGCGTTGTTCAAGGAAGGCCTGCGATACATTGCAGCCGGGGTCGATGCCAACTCGCTCGTCCGAGGCATGAAGATGGGCATCGAGATTGGGACCGAAGCCATCAACGACATGGCCACCCCGATCAAAGGCAAGAAGGACATCCAGAATGTCGCTTCCATCTCGGCCAACAACGATCCAGAGACCGGCAAGATCATGGCTGACGCGTTCGAGAAGGTCGGCAAGGATGGCGTCATCACCGTTGAAGAAGGCAAAGGCTTCGAGACCGAAGTGACGGTCGTCGAAGGCATGCAGTTCGATCGCGGGTTCCTCTCGCCCAATTTTGTCACCGACGCTGAGGGCATGAGGGTCGATTTCGAGAAGGCTCTTGTGCTGGTCCACGAAGACAAGATTGATAACCTGACCAAGCTCGTCCCATTGCTCGAGAAAGTGATGGGTGCGAAGAAGCCTTTGCTCATTATCGCTGAGGACATCACCGGCGAAGCACTTTCGACACTCGTCATCAACAAACTCCGAGGCACGCTTCAAGTCGCTGCGGTCAAGGCACCGGGGTACGGCGATCGGCGCAAGGCGATGCTTCAAGACATCGCGGTCCTCACCGGCGGCGAGGCGTTTATGAAAGACCTCGCCACCGACCTTGATAAGATCGAACTCTCCCAACTCGGGATGGCCAAGAAGATCGAAGTCACCGCAGATAACACCGTGATTATCGAAGGCGCCGGGTCAACCAAAGATATCCAGGATCGTATCGGGCAGATCCGACGCGAGATCGAGAACTCGACTTCGGACTATGACCGTGAGAAGCTCCAAGAACGCCTCGCCAAGCTGTCGGGCGGCGTGGCACAAGTCAATGTTGGTGCAGCATCCGAAGCAGAACTCAAAGAGAAGAAGGCACGCGTTGAGGATGCGTTGCATGCGACGCGGGCTGCGCTCGACGAGGGCATCGTCCCCGGCGGCGGCGTGTCGTTTATCCGGGCACAGAACGCGATCGAGAAGAATCGTGAGTGGAAGGCCGTCTTTGGTAAGGCCAAGGAAGTGACGAGCGATGATGTCGGGGTCAACAAGTTCGACTTCGCAGCCGGCGTCAATGTCGTGTACCGCGCCCTGAGCGTGCCGTTGCGCACCATCGCCGAGAACGCCGGTGCCAAGGGCTCGGTCGTCGTCGCCAAGGTCGCCGAGGCGGAAGGCTCCAACGGGTACAACGCCCTGACCGACACCTACGAAGATCTCATCAAGGCTGGCGTCATCACCCCCGCCAAGGTCGATCGCTCCGCACTCATCAACGCCGGTTCAGTCGCGACGATGCTGCTGGCAGCGGATTGCATCGTGACGAACAAACCTGAGAAAGCCGAGCCGGCCGCGGCTGGTGCTGGTGCTGACCCGATGGGTGGCATGGGTGGTATGGGCGGCGGCATGCCGGGCATGGGTGGCATGGGCGGAATGCCTGGTATGGGCGGGATGGGATTCTAAGAAGACCAACGGCATGGGTGCCACGGCTTGACCCGAAGGGCAAGCCGTGTCCCATGAACGACTCAAGAGCACGGCTTGCCGAAGACGGTCAAGCCGTGGCACCCAGAAATGAACACATCACAGAATGAATATCTGTGCAGAAACCGGAGAATATACAATGGCAGTTAAACCACTTGAAGATCGCGTACTGGTCAAGCCAGTTGAGCAGGAATCCGTCACCGCTTCGGGGCTTTACCTCCCCGAGTCGAGCAAGGAAAAACCAATCCACGGCGTCGTCGTGGCGGTCGGCCCGGGCAAACGGCTTGACAATGGCACACGGGCCGCCATGAGCGTGAGCAAGGGCGACACCGTCGTCTACTCAACCTACGGCGGCACCGAAGTTGAGGTCAAAGGTGTCGAGCATCTGATTCTGAGAGAGTCGGAACTTCTCGGCGTTGTGCAGGGCTGATTTCTTCGGTGGCCCGGCTCGCCGAGCCGGGTTCTTGCCGAGAGATTGCCTGCGGTGATGAAGATGAAGAAACCCGGCTCGGCGAGCCGGGCCACCGGGATGAGAATCAAACACTCCAAAGGAGTTTTCAATGAGCACGAAACAAATAATGTTCGAGGACAAAGCGCTTCTCGAAATGAAAAAAGGTGTGGACAAGATCGCCGATGCGGTCAAGTGCACGATGGGCCCGGCGGGCAAGCATGTGGTGATCGAGAAAGCCTACGGCGGCCCGCATGTCACCAAGGACGGCGTCTCGGTCGCCAAGGAAATCGAGCTCCCAGAGCAGTTCGAATCCATGGGCGCGAAGATGCTGTATCAGGTCGCCAAGAAGACCGCTGACAAGGCTGGCGATGGCACGACTTGCGCAACCGTGCTCGCTCAGGCGATCTTCACCGAAGGGCTCAAGGTTGTGGCGGCTGGTGCGAACCCGGTGCATGTCCAACGCGGGATCAACAAGGCTGCCCAAGTTGCAGCCGAGGCGATCGACGAGTTGGCGGTTCCATGCAAGGGCAAGGCGGACTATAAGAAGGTCGCGACCGTTTCGGCGAATCACAACGCCGAGGTCGGCGAGTTCATCGCCGAGGCCATCTCGAAGGTCGGCGCCGACGGCGTCGTCGAAGTCGAGGACGGCAAGGGTTCCGAAACGACGCTCGATTATGTCGAAGGCATGCAGTTCGACAAGGGGTATCTGTCGCCCTACTTCATGACCGATCCCAAGACCGGCGAGTGCGTGCTTGAAGATGCGTTGATTCTGATTCACGAGAAGAAGATCAGTAATCTGGCGGACCTGCTGCCGTTGCTCAACAAGGTGGCGACTTCGAGCAAGCCGTTGTTGATTATCGCGGAAGATGTCGAGAGCGAAGCCCTCGCGGCTCTCGTTGTCAACCGTTTGCGCGGGATGCTCAATATCGCAGCTGTCAAAGCCCCCGGGTTCGGCGATCGTCGCAAGGCGATGCTCGAAGATATCGCGGTGTTGACGAAGGGTACTTATTTCTCCGAGGATTTGGGGCGGAGTTTGGAGAGCATCGAGCTCAAAGAACTCGGCACCGCCAAGCGGATCGTGATCGACAAGAACAACACGACCATCGTCCAAGGCGGCGGCAAGAAGGCGGACATCAAGGCCCGGGCCGACCAGATCATGGCGATGCACGAGAAGTCCACTTCGGACTACGATCGCGAGAAGCTCATGGAACGCCACGCCAAGCTCACCGGCGGCGTCGCGATCATCTCCGTCGGCGGCATGTCCGAGACTGAAATGAAAGCCACCAAGGACCTCGTCGATGACGCGCTCCACGCGACTCGCGCAGCTGCCAAAGAAGGCTACATCCCCGGCGGCGGCGTCGCGATGCTCCGTGCGATCGAAACCGTCGAAGCAGGCGCCAAGAAGGTCAAGGGCGACGAAAAGTTCGGGTTCGATATCCTCGCTCGCGCTCTGACTGCTCCAGCATTCCAGATCGCTACCAACGCGGGTTTCGATGGCGATCTGGCGGTCGATACCGTGCTTGAAGAAGAGGGCAACTTCGGACTCAACGCCGCGACGGGCGATTACACCGATCTCGTCAAGGCTGGCATCATTGATCCCGCCTTGGTCGCCAAGAGCGCGATCATCAACGCGGCTTCGGTCTCGGGCTTGATGCTCACAACCGATGTGATGCTGACCGATCTCAAGGAAGACACTGAGCCAGTTGTTGGCGCGGTAAGCTGATCTTGATTCTCCCCGGTGGCACGGTTCGCCGAACCGTGTCTTCCTGCAGTTTCAAGAGCCCCGGCTCGGCGAGCCGGGCCACCAAGACAAAGCCAATCCCTCATCGGAAACGGTGGGGGGTTGATTATGACAGCAACCCGCGACTATTACGAAGTGCTCAGCGTTGAACGCTCAGCCGACGGCGATGAGATCAAACGCTCATACCGACGCTTGGCGATGAAGTATCATCCGGATCGCAATCCGGACGACAAAGAAGCCGAGCGGCGGTTCAAGGAATGCGCCGAGGCGTATGAGGTGCTCTCGGATGAGTCCAAACGCAAGATTTATGACCAATACGGGCATGAGGGATTGCGCGGACACGGGGCGGCAGCCCATGACTTCAACCGGATGAATGTCGATGATATCTTCTCGATGTTCAACGATATCTTTGGCGGCGGCGGTGGTGGATTTGGTGGTGGAAGAGCCCAACGCCGAGGACCTGCACGCGGGTATGACCTTGAAACCGAGGTGGTGCTCGAACTCAAGGATGTGCTCACTGGCGTGAATAAAGATGTCGAGTTTACACGGATGGATATCTGCGAAAACTGCACCGGCACCGGGGCCAAGCCCGGGACCGAGCCGATTACCTGCGAGACTTGTCAAGGGCAAGGCAAGGTTCAGCAGGCCGGGCTCGGAGGGATGTTCCGTATGGTCGTGGCGTGTCCGACATGCCGCGGACGCGGGAAGATGATTAAGGATAAATGCGACAAGTGCCATGGCAAAGGTCGCGTGGGCAAGAAGCGATCGCTGAGTGTCAAGATTCCTGCGGGGATTCACGACGGGCAGGCTGTGCGTGTGCCCGGCGAGGGCGAGCCGCCAGCGCCCGAGCAATCACCCGATGGGCAGGGGATGCGCGGGGACTTGCATGTTGTGGTGCGGGTGAAACAGCACGATTTGTTCGAGCGTGATGGCGATCATTTGTTGATGGAGATGCCGATCTCGTTTACCCAGGCGACACTCGGAGCCGAGGTTGAGGTCCCGACGCTCGATGGCAAGACGACGCTCAACATCAAGAAGGGCACACAGTATGGCGATCTGTTCCGTATTCACGACGCAGGATTGCCGAACTTGCGCAACGGGCATATGGGCGATCTGATCGTCGTGACGAAGATCGAGACGCCTAAGAAACTCACGAAGAAACAGGAAGAGCTCTTGCGTGAGTTTGCCAAGACCGAAGACAAGCATGTGAATCCTGAATCGCACGGATTCTGGAAGAAGATCACCGATATCATCGGTGGGTAAGTGGTTTTGATTGAGATTTTCCAATGAACGATACACACGACCAAGCAGACGAAACCATCAATCCCGAAGCTGTCGATTCGGGTGCTGATGCGCCCAACGAGGCGGCTGAGCAAGAGCAGGCCCAGCGCGAAGAGCATGCGGCGCGGATGGAATCCATCCGTCAACTCGCCCAGGCGGGCGAGCTCGAAGTGCTTCCTGAGCAGGCCGAGATTGTCGAGGCCCTGCTCGACACGATCAACCAGCGCGATGAGTTGCAAGAAAAACTTCTCCGTGCGGTCGCGGATCATCAGAACTTCCAACGCCGAGCATCAGGCAACGAACGCGAAGCACGCACCGGCGCAACCCAAGGCGTCGTCCAATCATTGATCCCGCTTTTGGATACCTTCGAGATGGCGCTGCTGCAAGATGCCCAGAAGGTGTCCGCCCAGCAGGTGATCGACGGCGTGAAGATGATCCGTGACGAGTTTCTCCGGATGCTCTCGGGCTATGGCGTCACTTCGATCGACCCCAAAGTCGGCGATGAGTTCAACCCGATGGAGCACTCGGCGATGATGCAGCAGGCAGCCGAGGGCATCGAGCCGGGGCACATCTCGCAGAACATGGGCATCGGATACAAGCTCGGCGATCGCGTTGTCCGCCCGGCGAAGGTCGCGGTCGTGCCGGCAACGGAAGATCGGCAACCCGGCGAAACGAACGAAGAGGCGGAGGACTGAGCATGCCGACCTATGACTACCATTGCAAGAACTGCGATCATGCGTTCGAGCTTTTTCAGTCCATGTCCGCAGGCGTCAAAAAGAAATGCCCCAAATGCAGCAAGATGACCCTCGAACGACTCATCGGCACCGGCGCAGCGGTGATTTTCAAGGGCTCGGGATTTTACGAGACGGACTACCGATCGAAGTCGTACTCAAGCGATAAAGAGGCGGACAAGAAGGCGGCCAAGGAATCAACGGAATCCAAATCGGAGAAGAAAACCGAGAACAAGCTCGAGAAAAAAGCCGAACCCAAGCCTGCCAAAGACAAGGCGAAAGCCAAGAAAGAATAACCATGCCGATCATCGGGCTCGGCGTCGATATCGTCGAAACAGCACGCATCGCCGACCTTCTGGGCAACCACCCCGAACGATTCCTCGAACGCTGTTTCACGCCCGGCGAGCAGAAAGATTCCAAGAGCACCAAGCGCCAGCTCGAGCACCTCGCTGCCCGATTCGCTGCCAAAGAAGCCGCCCTCAAAGCGCTGGGCACCGGGTGGGCGCAAGGGATCGGATGGACCGACATCGAAGTCGTCAAAGAACCATCGGGCAAACCAATATTGAACATCACCGGCAGAGCCAAAGAGGTCGCTGACGAACTCGGCATTGCCAAATGGCATCTGTCATTATCCCATATTTCCACCCACGCGGTTGCCTCGGTCATCGCAGAGAGCGAATGATCGTCCATGCCATTACCAACCGTTCTGATGACCGATGTCGTGCGTTCCTCCAAACAAGGCGATTCCCACGGCGGCGCGTACCTCATCAACCTCGAAACCAAATCATATGAACAAGTCCTCGACTGGAACCGCGTTGATATCAACTGGGAAGGACGCGGGCAAGGACGCGGATTGCGAGGCATCTGTTTCGTTGGCGACGAAATCTACATCGCCGCATCGGACGAGCTCTTCGTGTTCGATCAGCAGTTCAATATCTTGCGATCCTTCCGGTGCGAGTATCTCCATCACTGCCACGAGATCGCATTCGATGGCGATCAGTATATCTACCTCAGCGCCACGAGCTACGACTCGGTGCTCCGGTTCGATGTCCGCGCCCAGCGGTTCGATCAGGGATGGTGGATGCGCAAGGTCGAGCAGGTACACGATGGAAAAACAGTCCAGGCGCTCGATGCGATTGTGTACGACCCTAGCGAGCCCGGCGGCGCCCAGGAGGGCGATACGCTGCATATCAATAATGTGTGTGTTGCGGGTAAGGTGCCGTTGTTTTCGGGGCTGGCGATGAATCTGCTGGTGGCCATCCAAAACGGCGAGCCTAAACCATTCGCACTCGTCGGTCCGACGACGCACAACTGTCAGCCTCTGGGCAAGGGCGTGGTGATGAACTCGACAGGACAAGATGCGGTGATGATGTGCGATCGACAAGCCCGGATGGTCAAGCGGTTCGATTATCCAAGATACGACATGGCCGATCTGACCAACACGGAGATCCCTGGCGACTATGCCCGCCAGGCGTTTGGACGCGGGTTGTGCGTGGATACGGCGAATCGACTGATTATCGCCGGGTCTTCGCCGGGGACAGTGAGCGCCTTTGCGGTACAATCCGAGGAGATGGTCGCGACGGTGCAGGTTTCCAACGACCTGCGCAACGCGCCCCACGGGTTAGAGATTTGGCCTTACTGAAGCACACGGACGGACTCTGGAATGAACCTTGGTATCACACTGACAAAGCGTTTTCTCAGCAGGCCTGCGCATACCTTTATGGTCGATGACACGCGGAGCTATCGCGGGATTGATCTGCTGGTCGCCGGGATGCACATCGCCGATCAGGTCGATGCCAAGACCGCCAAGCCTCGCGTCGGGATGTTGATCCCGACCTCGGGCATCTTCGCCGCAGCGACCTATGGCATCTGGAGCTCCGGGCGCACCGCGGTCCCGATGAACTACCTCCTCGACGAATCGACCCTCAACTACATCATCGAAGATTGTGGATGCGATCTCATCATTGCCTCGCGCAAGCTCATCGAGCACATCGGATTTGTCCCCAAGGTCAAGACGATCGTCTACCTCGAAGACATGAACTTCAAATCACTGCCCTTGCCGAGACTCCCCAAGTGGACCTCGGCCAATGATCTCGCGGTCGTGCTCTATACCTCGGGCACTTCGGGCAAGCCCAAGGGCGTGATGCTCTCGCACGCCAACCTGCTGGCCAATGCTTCGCAGCTCCACGAGCACATCGGTGTGCAGCGATCGGACATCTTCCTCGGCGTCTTGCCTCAGTTCCACAGCTTCGGGCTCACCGGGTTGACACTCATGCCCATGCTCTTTGGGTGCAAAGCCGTCTATACCGCGCGGTTTGTGCCCAAGAAAATCATCGAGCTCATCAAAGAGCACCGCCCGTCGATCTACCTCGCCATCCCCTCGATGTACAACGCGATGCTCACCGTCAAGGATGCGACCGCCGACGACTTTACTTCCTTCCGCATCATGCTCAGCGGCGGCGAGCCCCTCCCCGAAACCGTTCGCGCCCGGTTCGCCGACCGATTCAATCAGCCCATCGTCGAAGCCTACGGGCTTACCGAAACCGCGCCGGGGACCAATGTGCTCTTGCCTGAGGAGAACCGCCCGGGAACAGTGGGGCGATCGCTGCCTAGAATCACCCAGCGGATCATCAACCCGGCAACGGGCGAAATCCTCCCTCATTCAACCGATGGCGAGCTGCGCATCAAAGGGCCCAATGTCATGCAGGGGTACCTCGGGCTCGAAGCCGAGACCAACGAAGCCTTTGACGAACACGGGTTCTTCAAGACCGGCGATATGGCCCAGATCGACCAAGACGGATTCCTCAAGATCACCGGGCGCATCAAAGAGATGATGATCGTCGGCGGCGAAAATGTCTTCCCCCGAGAAATCGAAGAAATCCTCAACGCCCACCCCGCTGTCCACGACTCGGGAGTCATCGGGCAGACCGATCCCATGCGAGGCGAAGTCCCCATCGGGTTTGTCGAACTCGAAGAGAATCAGGCTGCCGAGCCCGATGAAATCAAACAATGGTGCCGGGACAAACTCCCAGGCTACAAGGTGCCCAAGCGGATCGAGATTATTGACGCCCTTCCAAGAAACGGCACCGGCAAGATCATGCGCCGGGCACTCAAACCAACCACCGCATAGCCCCCTCCCCCGGTGGCCCGGCTCGCCGAGCCGGGTTCTTCATATTCTGGTATGGAATCACAGAAAGACCCGGCTCGGCGAGCCGGGCCACCGCATGGGAAAACCCGGCTCGGCGAGTCGGCCCACCGGGAACAATGCTGCCTACTTGGCTAGACTCTTCACCCATCACCATACCCTCAAATCACCCAATCCGGAGCCTGCTGTGGAACTCTATATTGACACCGCCAATCTCGACGAAATCAAAGAAGCCCATGACCTGGGCATCCTCGATGGCGTCACCACCAACCCATCGCTGATCGCCAAAGAAGGCGTCCCCTACACCGATCGACTCGCAGAAATCTGCAAGATCGTCAAAGGCCCCGTCTCGATGGAAGTCCTCGCGGTCGAAGCCAATGCGATGATCGCTGAGGGCAAGGTCTGCATGGAGGTCGCGCCCAATATCGTCGTCAAACTCCCCAGCACAATCGACGGCATCAAGGCCTGCAAAGCACTCTCCGACGAGGGGATCAAGACCAACATGACACTGTGTTTTCAGGCGATGCAGGCGATGCTCGTTGCCAAGGCAGGGGCGTATCTGGTGTCGCCGTTCATTGGTCGGCTCGATGACATCTCCCAAGACGGCACCGAACTGATCTCGCAGATCCGCACCATCTACGACAACTATGGGTTCGAGACCAAAATCCTTGCCGCGTCGATCCGTCATCCCAAGCACATGCTCGAATGCGCGTTGATCGGCGCTGATGTGGCGACCGTGCCGCTCAATGTCATCAAGCAACTCGCCAAGCACCCGCTGACCGATTCGGGCATCGAACGATTCCTCGCCGACTACGCCGGTGCGTTTGGGAAGTAGTCGCGCATCGAACATGGTTTCGGGATGCCACTACTGCGCCCTTTGGGCGAATAGTGGCACCCTTTTCGTTTCGGTGTCCTCGTCCTCGTGGTCGTGGTATCCGCTCACTGGACCTCGAAGAGAAACTCGATCTCGACGGGCACATTGAGCGGCAAGGCCGAGACACCAACCGCGGCCCGGGCGTGCTGCCCGATGGATTCGCCAAAGATTTCGACGAGCAGATCCGAACACCCGTTGGCGATCTGAGGCTGCGATCCAAACCCAGGATCAGAAGCAACAAAGACCCCAACGCGAACGATCTTGGTGACCCTGGCAAGATCGCCAAGATGGGTCTGGAGATTGGCCAGGCAGTTGAGTGTGCATTGGCGAGCGCACTCGATCGCCTGCTCGACTGAAACCTTCGAAGGCACCGCCCCGGTCGCCAGGAGTGATCCATCGGCCAATGGAATCTGCCCGGAGATATACACTAGTTTCTCGCTCTGACGGGCTGGGACATAGGACGCGACGGGCTTGGGGGCATCGGGGAGGGTGATATTGAGTGCTTTGAGTGATTCGTTTGGGTTCAGGTTGGTCATTGGGGGCCTTATTCGTGGTAATTTGGGGCATTTTTTGATGCCGATGGGGCAGAAATGGAACACTTCGGGTTGCAGTCCGAATATGTTGATGATATGCTTGCCCAGCAAGTCGGTGCCCTTGGTGCCAACTGGTATTTGTGAATCGGCAAAGACGAAATATGCGTCCTTATTGGGTCCCCGTTTGGGAGAAACCCGTTTTCCTTGATTCAGCCGAATCACACATGCCGACATTTCGGCCTTTGTGTCCGCCGGGCAAATGTGCGGGCGATGTGTGCATCGGGGCTGTAGCTGAGCGTTCAGTTGGCTCTTGATGCTTCAGGCGACCGCCGATCAGTGGTGTAGTACTGATTCGGTATTGACTTAAGGAGTCAAGGAAATGAAACGAACAAGAAAGAATGCGTTTACGCTTATCGAGCTTCTGGTGGTCATCGCGATCATCGCGTTGCTCATCGGTATCCTTCTACCGGCACTGGGCAAAGCCCGCCAGCGTGCGAACCAGTTGAAGGACTCGACTCAGATCCGCTCGATCATGCAGAGTATGGTTATCTTTGCGGGCAACAACAAAGACAACTATCCACTCCCAAGCCGAATTGACCGCAATGACACCACAATCACCGTGCCGGATGATCAGAGCCCTCAGATAAAGAATACCACCGGCAACATCTTCTCGGTCTTGATCTCGCAGGGGCTGATCGAAGTCGGTATCTGCCTGAGCCCGGTCGAGCTCGGACTCTACGAAGAGTATGAAGGATACGAGTTTGATGCACCATCAGGCTCTGTCGATGGTGGCGATAATGCGACCAATGGCGTGAACCAGGCGCTCTGGGATCCAAACTTCAAGGGAACGCCATTGGATACAGGGGCAGATAACGGCGTTATGGGAAGTTCTTCGATTAATGGGTATGCGGCAATGGGTGGTGGATTCAGCTATGCCCATATTCCTCCATTCGCATTCCGCAGGCCGCAGTGGGCGAACACATTTGACGCACTTGAGCCTTCACTGGCCAACCGCGGTCCGGTGTACACCCTCGAAGGCGGCGACCAAGAAGGGTTCTGGAAGCTTCTGCCCGATACCGGGGCGAATGCTGATGGTACAAACCCATTGGGTGTCACATCGGTCACGATTTTGATGAATGGTGCGAAGACTGAATGGGCTGGCAACATCGGCTTCAACGATGCCCATGTCGAGTTCTTCAATCGCCCTGATCCAGAGCAAGTCGTCTGGACATTCACAGGCACCAACATGACCAACGAGTTCAGGACTCAGCCTGACAATGTCTTCATGAATGAAGATGATGCAGACCGCATCATCCTTCCTGAAGCAGAGCCTGCGACAACCACGCTGCTCTCAGGGCTTGCCAACAACCGCAATGCGTACCTCATTCAGTACTACGGGGTTCTTGTTAGTGATGATCAGGTCGAAGTCAATCCATACTTCGATTGAGGTCAGTCTCTGATATATTTTCGGGATGCTTCCCGTAAGCAACTTGAGTTTTCAAAGCCCGCAGCTTCTCCGCTGCGGGTTTTTTGTATGATTTTGGGATCGAGCGCACCGAGCTGGGGAAGATCGGATAGGGTGTTGTCCCACGATGAGTCTGATACGCATACCCAAACTCGATGAGCGATTTGTCCAAGAAATTCAGGGCAGGTGTGGGCTCGATGTATTGACCGATGCGCACACACTCGGGTTATACGCGACCGATGCGTCGATCTATCAAGTGACTCCGATTGGCGTGCTGATCCCCGAGCGGGTCGAGCAGCTCTCCGAGATTCTCAGGCTCTGCACGCGATTCGGGGTTCCGGTGTTGCCCAGAGGCGGGGGGACAAGCCTGGCGGGGCAATGTGTGAACCAGGCGCTGGTGATTGATCTTTCGCCGAACTGCCATGCGGTGCGCTCGATGGAGATCGACGCCCGCCGATGCGTTGTCGAACCCGGGCTCACCATCGACGAGCTCAACGACCAGGTCAGGGCGCACGGGTTGTTCTTTGCGCCCGATCCATCGACCGCCCGTCAGGCGAATATCGGCGGGTGCATCGGCAACAACGCAGCCGGTGTGCATTCGGTGCTCTACGGGCGCACCTCGGACAATGTCCTTGCGATCAACGCCTGCCTCGCTGATGGTTCATGCGTCGAGTTCAACCAAGGAGCAGCCTCGCGCGATCCTGTTGCCCGTCGAATCACGCTCGCGGTGGTGGATGTGATTGGGCGTCATGCCGAGCTGATCCGTCAGCGATTCCCCAAGACCATGCGCCGATCGAGCGGGTATCAGCTCGATGTGATCCTCGATCAACTCGAAGCGTGCAACTGGGATCCCGATCAGATCAACCTCGCCCCGCTCTTGTGCAGCTCGGAGGGCACGCTGGCGATGACACTTGGCGCGACCCTCAAACTCTGCCCGATTCCCAGATGCAAAGGGCTCGCGGTGATCAGCTTCGGCAATCTCGACGAGGCAATCGCTGCGGTCGAGCCGATCTTGAAGCTTGCCCCGGCTGGCATCGAGCTGCTCGACGATCTCATCATGGACCTTGCCCGAAACAACACCCAATGCGCTCGGTATGTCGAGCTCTTGCCTGATGCGAGCGCCAAGGCGGTACTCTTTGTCGAGTTCTTCGGCGATGATGCAGAGTCGATCGAGGCATCGTTCGATGCGCTCAAAGCCATCATGCCCACTGCTTCGATGACGCTGAGCACCGATCCGATCGAGATGGACGAGGCATGGAAGCTGCGCAAAGCCGGCGAGCCGTTGTTGCATGCGATTCAAGGCGATCGCAAGCCTTTGGGCTTTGTCGAGGACAACGCGGTCCCTGTCGAGCACCTCGGTCAGTTCGTTCGGCGGTTCCGGCAGATCGTCGAGCAGGAGGGCACGATCGCGTCGTATTATGCCCATGCGTCGGTGGGGGTGCTGCATGTGCGCCCGTTGTTGAATCTGCGTGATCCCAAAGATGAACAGGCGATGCACCGGATCGCGCGCAAGGTCGCGGATCTTGCCCAAGAGCTCGGAGGCGTACCCTCAGGAGAGCACGGCGACGGGCGAGCGCGAGGCCCGTTCATCGAATCATTCTTCGGCTCGGAGCTGCTGAGCGCCTTCCGCGAGATCAAAGCGATCTTTGATCCAGATAACCTGATGAACCCGGGCAATATCGTCGAGCCGATGCCGATCGAATCCATCAGCGAACACACACGGATCAAACCCGATGGGGAGCTCGTCCGCGTGCCCGAGGTGGAGACTTACTATCGGTACGAATCCGAGCATGGGTTCGGGCATGCGGTCGAGCTCTGCAACGGGGCGGGCGTGTGCCGACGCAAGCAAGGCGGGGTGATGTGCCCGTCCTATCAGGCCACCCTCGACGAGCGCCATTCTACCCGAGGGCGAGGCAACGCACTTCGGCTGGCGATCACCGGGCAGATTGATCTAGGCCATGCGAATCAGGCAGCCTTCAATGACTCGGCGACGAAGGAGACACTCGACCTGTGCCTGAGCTGCAAGGGATGTAAAGCCGAGTGCCCCAGCTCGGTCGATATCGCCAAGCTCAAATCGGAATACCTCGCCCAGGGATATCGCCAATCCGGGCGCGTGCCGATGTCGGTCCGGATCATGTCCAATATCCATGCGCTCAACCGGATCGGTGCGGTCGCGCCTTGGCTGACCAACGCGCTCAATGCTGCCGGGCCGATCCGGTCGATCATCAACCACGCGCTCCATATCCACCCGGATCGTTCATTGCCCAGAGCGCACCGGCCGATCAAACGCCGAGATGTTCCTCGTGGAACCAAGTCCGCGGATCACAAAGTGGTGGTGCTCAGCGAGACTTTTACGACACACAATGACCCGCAGATTGCGCACAAAGCCTGTCATGTGCTCGAGGGCTTTGGATATGCAGTCGGGATCGAAACGGTGTCCGACTTTGGACGCGCAGCCATCTCGTTGGGGTATCTCGATCATGCGATCAAAGATGCCCAGCGCACGCTCGATCAGCTCGCCCACCTGATCGAAGATGACACGATCAAGGCGCTGATCGTCCCTGAGCCTTCGTGCTTGTCGGCGATCGCTGACGACTGGGTCGATCTCAAGATTGATCGAGATCCCGAGCTCATCAAACGGTTCAAAGCCAAAGCGGCCCTGCCCGAAGCGTTCATCGAAGCGATGTGGGATCAGCACCCGGCTCGCCCACGATTCCGAGACTTCGCCGGGCGGATTGTGCTCCATGGGCATTGTCATCAGAAGGCGCTGTGGGGCGATGCGAGTTCGTCAGCGATTTTCGATCGGCTCTACCCGGGGCAGGTCGAGGTGCTCGCAACGGGATGCTGCGGGATGGCGGGGTCGTTTGGGTATGGGGCCCATCGGTATGGGTTGTCGATGAAGATCGGCGAGCAGGTGCTTTTTCCTGCGGTGCGATCGGCCGGGGCCCAGGACATCATCATCGCGCCGGGGGCATCATGTCGGCATCAGATTCTCGACGGCACACAGCGCGCGACGCTCCATCCGATCGAGGCATTGGCGCAGCTGATTATAAGGCGCAGCTGATTATAAGGCACAGCTGATTGCAACCAGATGACAACCAGATTGCAGACGAGTCTACGCCGGGCTGGGGATGAGCCGGGCGATGGATTCGATGAGCTCGGCAGCCTGGAGCCAGTGCGCTCCAGTCGCAGCCCCATCAATCATGATCCGATGGGCGCAGACCGGGACAAGCATCGCCTGGATGTCATCGGGCTCAACAAATGCCCGCCCATCCATCCATGCCCATGCGCGTGCTGCCTGGGCGAGGGCGAGCGATCCACGCGGCGAGAGCCCGACCTGGGTTTCATCAGACTCGCGCGAGGCGCGGGCGATCTCGACAATGTATTTCCGGATCGGTTCGCTCAGATGAATCGTATCGACCTGGTTCTGCATCTCGATCACATCATCGCTGTGGAGCACGGGGGTGATGTGTTCGAGGACGGTCGATGCCGGGCGTAGATCGAGCAGTTGAGCCTCGGCATCGGCGTTGGGATATCCCAAGCTGATTCGCATGAGAAACCGATCGAGCTGGTTCTCGGGGAGCGGGTAGGTTCCTTCGAACTCGGCGGGGTTCTGGGTGGCGACGACCATGAAGGGTTTGTTGAGCGGGTGGGTGATGCCGTCGATGGAGACCTGGGCGTCGCTCATCGCTTCGAGCAGGGCGGATTGTGTCCGCGGGGTGGTTCGGTTGATTTCGTCTGCGAGGAGGATGTTGGTGAAGATCGGGCCGGGCTGAAACTTGAGCTCTGCGCCATCGCGTGAGAAGATCGACACCCCCAGGAGATCGGCCGGGAGCATATCGGGGGTGAGCTGGACGCGTGCAAACGGGCAGTCAATGGATCGGGCGAGTGTTGATGCCAGGAGTGTCTTGCCGACACCTGGGACATCTTCGAGCAGGACATGCCCACGGGCGAGCAGGCAGCAGATGAGCCAGTCGATGGCGGGGGAGTCGCCGAGGAAAACCTTGGATATTTGGGTACGCAGTGTGTTGATCTGTTCGTTGCTTTGTGTATTCATTCGTGGGTGCTCGGGTTCCTTCGTCATCTTGTTGCGTATTGTATGGCTCATCAGTCTATCGCATCGAACCGATCAAAGAGTCATTCGGGCGATGTGTCGGGCGGTTCCATGTGGTATGCTGATGATTCTTCGTTTCTTGGTCTCGGGACGACGATATGGATCAATCAACTTCAAGTGAGAAGGCTCCACAAGTTGCACCATCAGACGATGGCAAGGCGATCGCACGCCAGCTCACGGGCGAGCTGTATTGTATCAACTGTGGGTACAACTTGCGCGGGCTCTCTATTCGGTCGAACTGTTCTGAATGCGGGGTTCCGGTCCGGGCGACGATTCTGGGGATTGTCGATCCTTGCGCTGATGAGTTGGTGCCGTTGAGTGCACCTCGGGTTGTCGCCATCGGGCTCAATGCGTGGAGTTTCGGGGCGATTGTTGCAGCGGCGATGGTCTGGGTGCTTCGTGGCTCGGAGGTGCTCAACGACATGCTGGGCACTGTGTGGCCGTTGAGCTTTGTGCCTTGGATTGGTATTGGTGGGTTGGTGGTGTCGATGCTTGGATCGGCGACGATGATTCGTCCTCATCGCAAGGTGCCTCGGGTTGAGGTGATCCGTTCTGCGCTGGCGGTGTCGCTTTATGCACCGTTGATCTATATCTATAGCGCTATTTATCTTTGGTATGATGGGGCGGTGCCTTCGCCTTTGCTTGATCCCGGCGAGTCGAGTCTGAGCCGATCGATTTTGCGGGTGATGTTATTTTTGTGTGTTGCGGGGATTGTGTGGGGGCTTCGGAAACAAGCGGTGGGCTTGGCGGTGCGTTCTGTTGTGGTGCGGACTGGGCGGGTTGACCGCCAATCGCTTATGGCGGTGCTGGCGTCGTTGGGGATTGCTGCATTGGGCGATTTGATTCATATTGCGAGCACCTTCATCGCCTTTGGATTTGAGGATGTGCTCTCGATCATCTCGGTGGTGGTGATCGCGCTGGGGTCGGTGCTTTTTAGTGTTGGGCTGGTCAATATCTGCATCGACACCCTTCGGCTGTATCCGATTCTTGTTCGCCCTGGGGTTGGGCTCAGCGATATTTTCGAGACGAATCGACAGAAATCCAAGCGAACTGGTGAAATATGAATCTCTGAATCCATCCATCCGATACACTCGTATTGGAAGTACGGAACACGATTTTTTCGCTGATACGGAGGACAGCATGGCTCATCAAGGGACTTCATACATTTACCGAACACGCATGGCGGGTGCGTTGCTTGCTTTGGCTGGGACATGCTCGTTGGCGTTGCCCAGCGATGAGGTGAGCCTTGCGGTGATCGAGATTTCGGGCACACCTGCCGAGGCCGAGATCGGATTTACTTGGCTTGGTGATGGATCAGAGACGCTCTTGGGCATGGTCAACACCATCGACACGCTCGCCTACGACAAGGAGTTCGATGGGCTCGTCCTTCGGCTGAAAGATTCTGCACTGGGGATCACCCAGGTTGAAGAGATCGGGCAGGCAATCGAACGATATCGCGAAACGGGCAAGCAGGTGCATGTGTTTGCCGAGGGGTACTCGACGAGCGATCTGCTTCTGGCGTCGTTCGCGGATGAGATTATTCTGCAAGCGGGTGGGTATGTTTCGTTCCCAGGGTTGCACATGGAGGAGATGTACCTCGCTGACACACTCGCATGGGTTGGTGTGCAGGCGCAGCTTGTGCAGGTGGGGGATTTCAAGGGCGCCAATGAGACCATGACACGGACCGCTCCGTCGCCTGCGTGGGACGAGAATATTTCAGGACTACTCGATGGGATGTACGGCAACATCCGGAGCATCATCATGAATGGACGCGATCTGAGTGATCGTGAACTCGACGAAGCCATGAAGGTCGTCTGGGCGGCATCGGGAGACGAAGCAGTCGAGGCGGGGATTATTGATGTTGTCGTAGACTTGCCCGAGCTCAAGGCGCACCTGGCGGAGGTGTATGATGCGGAGGTCAGCTGGGTGTCAGACCCTTATGCAGTTGCTGAGGGAAGTGTGGATTTTTCCTCGCCTTTGGCGGTGTTCGGCGCGTTCATGGCCGAATCCGGACCGGTCCATATTGACCACCCGACCATTGCCGTGCTGCACATCGAAGGCACCATCATCGACGGCGATTCATCTTCCGGCGGGATGTTCGGCGGGGGGGCATCCGTTGGATCGCGCACCGTGCGCAATGCGATCGAGACGATCCTCAAGGAGGACCTGATCGAGGGTGTCATCGTGCGAGTCAACTCGCCGGGCGGATCGGCGATCGCATCAGAGGTGATGTGGCAAGGAATCGAACGGCTCAAAACCGAGAAACCCGTTTGGGTCAGTGTTGGGAATATGGCGGCATCGGGCGGGTACTATGTGCTCTCGGCGGGCGACAAGGTTTTTGTGAATCCATCGAGTATCGTCGGGTCGATCGGTGTGGTCGGTGGCAAGTATGCGATGGGCGAACTCTACGAGAAGGCAAAGGTGCATGTTGTTGAGCGATCGCGTGGGCCGATGGGTGATTTGTTCTCGGCATCGAAGCCTTGGGATGCGAGTCAGCTCAAGATTATGCGCGAAGAGATGAATGAGACTTATGACTTGTTCATCTCGCGCGTCGAAGCCGGTCGCGAGGGGATTGATCTCGATGCGACAGCGGAGGGGCGCTTGTTTGTTGGGGTTGATGCGGTTGAGCTCAAGATGGCCGATGAGGTTGGTGGGCTTGATGATGCGATCAATGCGTTGGCTGGTGAGATGGAGATGGGTGACTTTGATGTGATTCATTATCCCCAGCCTCCGAGCTTTGAAGACATGATCCTTCAATCGTTCGGGCAGTTTATTCAATCGCCTGGGGCCTCGGTCGGGATATCGCAGCTCGAGATGATGCTGCGGTCACTTCTGGGCGATCAGCGGTACTTGTCGGTGGTCGATACACTCAATGCACTCTCGTTGCTCCGAGATGAGAAGGTGCTTTTGGTGAATCCTCGGGCGATCTATATCAAGTAGCTTGCCAGTATTGTGTTCTGGCATTGTGGATAACACACGATAAAAAGCCCGGGTGATGGCCGGGCTTTTTATCGTGTGGGCGGTTTGGAAGCGGCTTAGGCTGTGATGATCAGACTGTGGTGATTTCGGTGGTCTTTTTGGCGAGCATCGCATCGACCTTGGCTTCGTATTTTTTGAGCAGGTCTTGGATTTCGGTATGGAGCGTTTTGATCTCGTCTTCAGAATAGTGGGTGCCATCTTGTTTGGCGAGTGAGTCGGCGTGCCTGTTGGCTTCGCGCCGGGCATTGCGGAAGACGATTTTTTGCTCTTCGCCGACTTTTTTCGCCTGAGCGACGAGTTGCTTGCGCCGGTCAGTGGTGAGCATTGGCAGCGAGAGCCTGACCTGTTTGTCCTCAACCTGTGGGTTTACACCCAGATTGGCGATTTCGATCGCATGGCGGATGGCACCGGCGAGGGAGGGATCGAAGGGTTTGATGAGGATTTGGGTGGGCTCGGGGATCGAGATGGCAGCGATACTCTTGAGATCGGTTTCTGAGCCATAGCATTCGACCTTGACGAACTCGACCATGGCAGGCGATGCACGCCCGGCGCGGATGCCCGAGAGTTCGCTCGCGAGGTATTCGACCGCTTTGGTCATGGCTTCTTCAGCTTCGAGAAGGATGGTGTCTGGATCGGTACTCATCGTGTGTCTCCAAGGAGGTTATCGTCGGGTGAATCATATCCTTCGAGATGGGAATCGGCGATGGATTGGGGGGTGTGGAGGCGGGAAGTTTTTAGGATTGTGCGCTCATGAGGGTGCCGATTTCCTCGCCTTCGATGACTCGGCGGATGTTGCCTAGGGTTTTGAAATCGAAGACAAGGACCGGGATGTTGTGCTCTTTGCACATGGTCAGGGCGGTCATGTCCATGACGCCGAGTTCTTTTTCGATGGCTTGGTGGAAGGTCAGGTTGGTGTACCGAATGGCGTTGGGGTCTTTGTTGGGATCGGCGGAGTAGACGCCATCGACTTTGGTGGCTTTGAGGAGGATATCGCAATCGAGTTCGGTGGCGCGAAGGGCGGCGCAGGTGTCGGTGGTGCAGAATGGGTTGCCGGTGCCAGCTGCGAGGATGACGATGCGTCCTTTGTTGAGGTGGCGGATGGCGCGGTTGCGGATGAATGGTTCGGAGATTGCTCGGATGTCGAGTGCGGAGAGGACACGGGAGTCGACGCCGATGGAGTCGAGTTTTTCTTTGAGGGCAGCGGCGTTCATGACGGTGCCGAGCATGCCCATATAGTCGGCGGTCGCCTGGTGGATATCACCTGATTTGGCGAGCTCGGCCCCGCGGATGATATTGCCCCCGCCGACGACGATGGCGATCTGGGCCCCGGCCTTGGTCGCGTCGAGGACTTCGTTGGCGATGATGTCCAGTTCTTTGGTATCGATTCCGAATCCGTCGGGGGCGCAGAAGGACTCGCCACTGAGTTTGAGCAGGACGCGCTTGGGCGGGGTGCGTTTGGTGGTTGAAGCGGGTTTGGGCATGGTGTCTCCAGAGATTGGGTGCGTGGGTGATGCACAATAGCCTTTGGCGGGTGCAAAACACACCCCAATGATAGAACCTGACCGAACCGATGTGGTACCCTACGCGAACCGAGAACTGGCGGCTCAGGATGATGCTTGGGTCCGGGGTGATCCGATAGATAGATGGGGGCTTTTTTGGGGGCTGTAACAGGCTTTGGCTTTAACTTTGGCTTTGGCTTTGGCAGGCAGTGCACGGGCAAGGACGCAAGGGACGACGACCCACTTGGATCACCAACGAGCCATTTCGAGTGCCCAGCAGGGAGCAGCCAAGGCAGGGGAGAAGTCCGCCCGCAGGCGTTTGATTGAGCGGGCCACCATCATGGGCATCGGTATTTCGGTGTTGATCCATCTGGTGATTTTGTTGATCGCTTCTTTGATTACCATTGATTTCGGATTTGGCGATGCTGGAGGCGGAGATGTTGGGGAGGTTGACTTTGCGGTCATCACCTCGGCGGATCTTGCTCAGATGTCGTCGCCGAGGATTGAGTTCGAGAGCTTTGAGGTCGCGGTGACCCCTAACGAGATGGTTGTGGAGATTGATCTGCTCGCCGATGCCGGTTCGGAGCAGTCGGTCAATGAGCTCGCCGACTCGATCGCGCCGAGCCTGAACCCGGGGGGCGGGTCGCTGACGAGTATCGACGCGACCACCGGCAGCGCAGGGGCAGGTGCTGGCGATGGGGCGAGCTTCTTCGGGCTCGAAGCTCAGGGTCGGCGGTTTGCCTACATTGTGGATGTGTCGGGGTCGATGAATGCACTCTCAGGGCAAGGTGATATGACGCGGTGGGAGCTGACCCGGGCGGAGCTCTTGCGATCAATCTCCGGGCTCGATGGGAATGCAGATTTCTTTGTGGTGCTCTACTCAAACGATCCGATCCTGCTCTTTGGCAATACAGAGTGGATTCGGGCAGAGCCCAAGAGCAAGCGCCTGGCGGGGACGGGGCTCTTTGGGATCTCGCCCACTGGTGGGACGAAGCCGATCGCTGCGTTTAGCGAGGTCTTTGCGCTCGATCCCGAGCCCGATGCGATTTATTTCATGACCGATGGGTTGGTCGAGACCGATGTGCCTGCGTTGATTCGGCAGATGAATCGGCGCGAGCGTATCCCGATCCATAGCATTCTCTTTGGGCAGCTGGCCAATACGCACGATGCCAAGGCAGCGGAGAATATGCTCCGTAATATCGCCAAGCGATCGGGCGGGAAGTTCACGCACATCAAGGAGGGCAGGCCATGATTTTTTCTGCTTGGGCGCTTTGTTTGGTGATGATTGTTGGTGTTGCCAGTGAGCCCCCTGCTCTTTCGAAGCTTACCCGGTGGTCAGCCGCTGAGCCGAGTGTTGGGCGTGTCGATGGGATTGGTGCGCAGGGGGTTGGGATCAAGGTGGGTGAGGCGATTATTCCGGTGGTTGTGCCTTGGTATGATGTTCGTGGGCTGAGCCCGGCGACAGCAGAGTATAAAGCGTATGAGCAGATTGCAGACGATGCCTGGCGGGCGCATGCAAGGCTGATGCGAGGGGATTACTTCGGCGCTGAGGCACTCTACACCAAGCTCGAAGGGCAGTACCTTTGGCGGGTTGGATTGCAATCGGCGGATGTGAGCATTGGGTTGGTGCGGTGTCGGCTTGATCGGCAGCACCGGGTTGGTGCGGTGGAGCCTTTGGTCAGCTGGCTTGGGGCATCGGGTGGCGGGTTTGGTTCGCGGTTGGTTTCTGGATTTGACGCGGATTTTGGTCTGTTTATTGAGTTGCCGCCGGTGTTTGGCCCGCGTGAGCGTGGGCAAAGTGTCGGGTCGATTCCTGATGGTGATCGCATCACTGAGCGTCAGCGTGCGATCTTTGGATATTATCAGCTCGCGCTCGACACTTCGGCGCACCGCACGCCCGAAGCTTTGGAGCTGCTCGAGAAGCTCAGCGCGATGACGCGCGGGCGTGAAGGGCGCGATCCGGGGATCAGGCTCTTCGAGGAGATGGTGATTGCCCAGGTGCATCAGGATGCCCAGAAGCGATTGGCTGCGCGCGTGGCGCTCAAGCGTCGAATCCGGACTGATCCAGACACATGGATCGAGCTCTGGGCCCGTTTGGCGATCGGGGTGTCACTTTTGGGCGAAGCAGATACAGAATCCAACGAGCGAGGGGTGATCGAGTTGATCCATGTGATCGTGCGTTTCGATCATATCAGCCATTCCCTTGTTGTGTTGGCGTCGCAGATTGCCAATGAATACCTTGTCCGAACCGACCGGTCGCCGTGGGGGGCGGAGCTGATGCGTTGGGCCCGTAGGGCCGGGTTGGGCGGGCAATCCGAGATTTTACTATTTCAGTCCTTCTCCAAGGAGCATTCCGCTCATGAATGAGATTTTTCAGTTGCCAGTCTTTGCTCAGCCCGCGTCGTTGACCCTTGCGCAAGAATCGGCTCATGTTCGCCGATCGTTGCTCGAATACATCGCCCAAGGCGGACCGATCGGGATGATTATTATCCTGATCTCGTTCGTTGCGATCGGGATGATCGGGGCCCAGCTCTTTCGGATTCGGCGTGAGCGCCTAGCGCCGCCTGAGCTTGTTGATGATCTGCGGGCGCTGCTGGCCGATGGGGATATTGATCGTTCGATCAAGCGGTGCGAGGATGAAGCATCGACGAGTTATCTTTCGCGTGTGGTGGGAAGCGGGCTGGTCCGGGCTTCGCGCTCGGCCTTTGGGATGCTTGAGCTGCGTTCGTCGGTCGATGAGATCGGTCAGTTGGAGGTCGATCGGCTGTATCGGCTGACCGATGGGATCGGACTTATCGCATCGGTTGCGCCGATGCTCGGGCTCTTGGGCACGGTTGTGGGGATGGTGGGGGCATTCGATACGATCACGCTCTCCGATGGGCCCGCGCGCCCCGATGCGCTGGCGGGGAATATCTCGCAGGCGCTGATTACCACCGTGCTCGGGTTGGTCGTTGCGATCCCCTCGACGGCGATGTATACCTATCTGCGCAATCGCATCGACCATCTCACGACCGAGATCGACGAGGTGATCGACGAGATGATCGCGCCGCTCGAATCGACCCAGAGCACATCTGCCGAGTCGCCCAAGCCGGCGCAGGGGGCATCGCAGGGGGTATCCAAGGCGTGAGCAGGCGGGCGAATCAATCTCGGCACATGATTTCGGTTGATCTCACTTCGATGATCGATGTGGTTTTTCAGCTGATTATTTTCTTCATGTTCACCTCGCAGTTTGGTGAGCTCCGACGGACGGAGATTGATCTGCCCCATCAGCCCGGCGATGAGGCCGAGGTTCGCCATGAGCCTGCGATGATTATTGACCTGACCAATGACGGGACTTATCTTGTCGAGTCGGCCCAGACGAGCCTGATCGAGATCGAACGGCTGGCGCGGGCGGGGGTGCTCGGGCAGGATGCTTCGGATCCGTTCGATGTGCTCATCCGCCCGGATCGCCATGCCTCGGCGGTGCACCTTGATCGGCTTTTGCTTCGTCTGTCGAACACCGGGGTGCAGCGGTGGAAGCTGGCGACGGTGAATCCGGGGGGTGGATCATGACTCGGGCGCGTGCTTTGAAATCACCGCGTCGATCGGCTCGGCTTGGGGCGTTGCCTCTGACCTCCATGATTGATGTGGTGTTTTTGTTGTTGATCTTTTTTCTGGTTACCGCGAACTTTGCGCAAGATGAGCACAAACTCCCGGCGACCTTGCAGACCGAGGGTGGCGGGGTTCGATCGAGTGATCTTCAGCCTCAGATTGTGCAGATTCGGTTGCAGGGGAACGAGCCGATCTTTGTGATCGGTGAGGTTGCGGTGCGTGATCGGCAATCGCTCGAAGCATTGCTCAAAAACCTGCCCAAAGAACCCGGCATTGCGATCAAGTCCGATCCTGATGTGCCGATCTCGGCGATCGCAGCAGCCCTTCAGGCGGCACGCAATGCGGGGTTCCAGAAACGGAGCTATGTTCCTTCCGATGGTACCTAAGCGAGCAATCATTCTGGGCTCAATCGTGTGCCTGTGCCTGGGCGCCGCTGCTGCATTGGCGACGCCCGCCGATGAGCAGGTCGCAGCGTATCTCAAGGCGCACAAGATGATTTCCTTGCTCGAGGTGCAGCTCGAAGACCGCATCCGTGCATCAAAAGATGAAGCTGAGCAATCCGCGCTCATTGAGGAGCTTTCGGATTTGTACCTCGATCAGCTCCGCTCATTCGATCAGGATGATCCGTATCGGCAGATCGTGCTCAATCGGGCGCGTTCGTTGGTTGCGAGGATGAGTTCGGCGCCGATGTACGAGCTGAGGATTGAGCTGGCGATCGAGGGGTATCTTGGTGTGGAGTCCAGTGTTGAGTTGGCCAAGTTAGAGCTGCTTGATTCGGCCCAGCGTGCCGATGCGATCGAGCAGCTCTCGGGGCTCAATCGGGAGCTGGGGATTCTTGTTTCCAAGCTTGATCCCCAGGTGGCTCAGCTTGAGCGATTGCGATTGCGTTCGGCGCGGATGAGCACGCCTGAGACTCGGATCGAGCTGGCGGATCTGCGTCGGTTCCGTTCGCTTGGGCACTATTATCATGCGTGGACGGGGTATTCGTTGGCGGTGCTCAAGGATCAGCATGTGCCTTCGGATGTTTTTTCTTCGTTCGGTTGGTTGTTGGGGGCCGAAGGCAATATGCCTCAGTTTTCGGTGCTCAATGAGACAACGCTCGAGTTCGAGCATGTCGCGCGGGCGGCGATCGGTGTGGCGCTGGCGTATACACAATCGGATGATTCTCTGACGGGGCGAGCGTGGGCGAAGTTTGTAGCAGATTCGGCGTATGTTACATCCGATGTTCAGGCAGCCGCTCAGGATCGGCTCTTGCAGATTATGGCAGCGGACCGAGATTGGATCGATGTGTATCGGTTTGCGTTGTTTCTTGAAAAGCAGCGGGGCGAGGAGACGCCGATGCGTGTTGCTGATGCCCGGTTTCTTGCATTGCGATCACTCGAAGCGATGCAGTTGGGGCATGTCGGGCGCGGGGGGATCGGCGAGGCGAGCAAGGTTGCCCGGTATGCAATCGAGCAGCTTATCGAACAAAGGGAGATCGGGCATGTGCTCGATTTGTATCGGCGGTTCGACTCGCTCCCTTTGGTGGCTGACAGCTTTGTTACCAACTATGCCAGCGCGCTCGCCGCGTTGAACAAGGCAGAGCAGGCGGGGGATTCGGGGATGTACGCCTCGGTGGCAGCGATCTTCGCTCAGGCGCTCAAGTCGCCCGATGCGGACCGGTTTCCCGACGAGCGCGATGATTGTTTGCTCAAGCTGGCGTATGCGGAAATCCGAAGCCGACGGGCGGTCGAGGCGATCAAGGTATGCGATCAGCTCATCAAGGAATCGGTCAATGCGCAGGTGATCGAAGAGGCGCGGTGGATGCGGATCGCCGCGATGGATTCGATCAACACCAATGCAGGGCGCGCGACATCCGATGAGCTTGACGAGGCGGTTCGTGAATACATCGCAGCGTATCCATCGACGCCTCGCTCGGCCCAGCTTGTCCTTCGCCATGCGATGCGCGGAACGATTGATTCGCAGGTTGCGATTGATACGCTCTGGTCGATTGCTGATGATGATCCGATTGTGCTCCCCGCCCGCCGGGCGCTCGTCGGGCTTGAGTATCAGCAGCTCCGGGCTTTGGGGTTTGCCGATACTGTGCTCCTTGGCCAGGTGCTCGCGATGGTGCGGTGGATCGAGGATGCACAGCCCGATGAAGTGGTTGAGCTTGCCGATGCGCGTATGCGGATGGGGACGATTCGGATCGGGCTCGATCTGGCGCTGCGGGCATCGCCTGCGGATATCGAGTTCGCTGATGAGCTCATCGCGCATGGGATGCGGATGATGAGCTTTGATGCTTCGCTTGGTGTTTACCGATCGGAGTTTGTCTATCGTCAGCTTGAGCTCGCGGTGCTGACCCAGAGGCACAATGATTCGATGGACCTGCTCGCAGAGCTTGTTTTGCTCGATCCGGGCAGGGCGCAGAGCGCGCGTATTCTGATCTTCAATGATTCGATTGGGCAATGGCGAGCAGGGAAAGATGAGCGGGCAGCAAGGCGGGTGGTCGATCTGGGGACAGTGTTGCTCGCCGACCAGATGCCGGCGTATCCCGAGCCTTTGGGGTTGCAGGTTTCAAGTATTGCCGAGATGATCGCCGAGGTGTCGGGGTATCTTTGGGAGTCCAGAAGCGATGTCGAGTCGCGTGACCTGGCGCTGCGTGTTTCGCTTCTGGTGCTTGATCGCGGGCAGCCTTCCGAGCCCGGACTTCGCCGAACTGCCAAACTCGCTGGCGTGGTCAAGGACTATCCCCATGAGCTCGAAGCATGGTCGATGCTCTTGGCAGCGCAAACGCCCGGGGATGAGCGATGGTATGAAGCGCGGTACGAGTCGTTGCGTGTGATGAAGCATGTTGATTTTTCGCGGGCTTTGGCAGCCTATGACCAGTACCGGGTGCTGTATCCCAACCTTGGGCCTGCGCCTTGGAACGAAAAGATCGCAGCCCTTTTCGGGGATCAGGCACCGGGCTCGGCCACACCCGCAGGCGGGGCTGTTGATAGACCCGATGATGGATCTGCTGATGGAGAAGTGCCTTGATTGCTTCGCGGTCATCTCGGTCGCCGATCGTGGAGTTTCTTGGCGAAGACGCCGGGGCGGGCGGTCCATTTGCGCTTCTGGGTTTGCCTCATGAGATTGTTTCGGACGCTCAGATCATCCGGGCGTGCCATCGCAGGCTGCACCAGATTGATCGGCATCGGCATCGATCGACGCCTGATGCGAGCGAGGTTCGGCTTGCGGTTCATGCTGCCGCTTCGCAGCTGCTCGATCCCAAGCTTCGCATCGAGCTTGCGCGTCGCTGGCCCGCGGGGACGCCGGTCACGGTGCCCAAAGCATGGAAGCCATCTCCCCAATCCTCGCGTCTGACGCCGGGGTTTATTCGGAGCGCGAAGATGCTCATCGGCGCCAGCGGCGGATGGAACGCGGTTGCCCGCAAACGACTGGCCCACTTTGCCCGGGTCAACCGGGTGGGGGCCCTCGAGCTTATTGGGGCGTTGAGCCCTCGCGTGCCGCACGATTCTGCGCGTCGGGTTGCTTTGCCAACAGAGACACTGCCTGGATTCAATGAGCGGGTGTATCTGATTGAGCCGCCACCTGCCCGGTCGTTTCATTGGCTCGCTGCGTATGGGTTGTTGTTGGTCATGGCGATGGCGGTTGTGTTTGCGGTTGTGATATCACCGACGCGGTTGGGTTCGATGCAAGCTGGTGGCGATGGAGGATTTCCCGTCCAAGCCGATGCCGATGGGAGTGGCGATGGGGTTGGCGCGGGGGTGGCATCTCCCGGCGGGATTGGGCAACAACCGATCAACGATCGGAAAGAGTTGGCACACTATACCGCGATTGCCCACGAGCTCGATCAACTCGCCCGCAGGGCCCAGTCAGATATGGAGCTCAGTGTTGAACGCTTTGCGGAGGTGTATCCCCAATTTGTTGAAGACTGGAGGGCCTTTCCCGCAGCGGCGCTCGATCGTGCCGGGCTGCACATTGCTGAGTTTGTCCGTGGTGTATCGGAGACGGGGCCTTCGTTGGATGCGTTGGTTTCTGTTTTTTCGTGTGATGGATTTGCAGACGAGCCTTCCAAGGTGATGATTCAGTCGGCGGTGATTGATGTAGTGCTTTCTGAGCCGGGGATTGGCCCAGAGGTGCGGGAGGTGTTTGGTCAGATCCGCCAACGGTGTTCGGGGAATGATTCGATCGAAACATCGAGTGTTCTCGATGCACTTGTGCCGATCTCGGGGCTCTTGGGTGTTGATGCGCGCAGGGATGATCCGTCGTGGTGGAAGGATTGGATTCAAGGTGTTCGGGCAGCGACGCGGGAAGATGAACCACAGCGCACTCGGTTTGTACTCTCGGCGATGTCGTCGCGCCTGCGCGACGCTGAGGCTTCGAGCGAATCATGGAAACAAGCAGCGGTCGAACTGGTCAGCGCCGTTTCCTGGCGGGAGGATTCGCCTGCGCGATATTGGTTGCTTGGCCAGTTTGCGGATCAAGCAGTGCGTACGCCCAGGCTCGCAGCACTTACCGAAGCGATCGCAACCCATTCGGGTGCTCAGTATGTCAATGCCCAGATGGTGCTCAATCCCCGCTCGACACTTCCCCAACGGCTTGAACTCGCCGAGACCTATCGCCGGGCCTGGTCGACACCAACTCCAAAGTCGGTCAAGGTGGATCAGTTCCCGGAGTTGATCAATGAGCTTCGCCTGCGCACTTCAATTACGCCGGTGCAGATGGATCAGCGCCAGGCGATCGAGGCAATCGTCGAGCTCGCTCGGCTCAACACTGGAGCTTGGCAGTTTGCCCGAGGCGAAGATGCGATCGCAGCCGATACACTCGCGGGGGCGCGGGCCTCGCCGAGTACCGTGCCCGAGCCTGAAGTTGTTGTGCTGACGACGAGCCAGCGTGATTTGCAATGGGCCCAGCAAGCGATCAATGCGCAGAGCGCCAGCGAGCTCAGCGCCTTGTTCGCCGAGCTTGTGACCAACGATGGGCCTGGGGTCAACTCGGCCCATGCGTTGGTTTTCCTGGCAACGCTCCACGCCGACTCCCAAATCCGAAGCAGCGCCAGCACCCAGATCATCCGGTATAAGGATCACCCTTCGGTGCTCTTGGCGCTCGATCATGTGGTCGCCAACAAGCGTGTGAGTGTTCGGCTCGAACAGCTCGTGGTTGCGGTGGTTGGCGATGTGCTCCCGTCGCGTGTTGCGGATTCGTGGTATCTTTATGCTCACAACGCATTGTTGTCTCGCCTGGCGCGATCGTTGGCCCGGGGTGCTGAAACTGAACTTTCGGTGCTCGAGCATGAGCTCGAGTTGGCTTATGCGGATCGAGTTGCCAATGCATCGCCTGCAGCTCAGCCCGCTGGTGGGGGGGCGATTGCTCGCGTGGAACAGCTCGCTCAGCGCATGATTCTTGAAGCTCGGCAAGGCGAAAGCTCGAACGCGGTCGATTGGCGTGAGGCCGGGCAGATTGAGTCGGCGATTGATATCCGTCTTGCTCGGGCGATGAGTTCGCTCCATGAGTTTCTTGCCTACCAGCGTGGGGTTTGCGAACTCCTCGCGCTGTTGACCCGACGCGAGGTGGCGGGGTCGTCGTTGCGTGTGGGTGATCTGCTCGCAGAGCTTGAGTCTCGGCTTGACCAGTCCGACACAGCGATTGAACAGATCGCCCAAGTCGAGCGGTGCATCGCCGAGCTTTGGATTGTGCGTTTGGAAGGGGGGAGTCCATGAGCAGGCATCAAAGAGTTCTCTTGGTCAGCTTGTGTCTGGGGGCAGTGCTCGCCTTGGGTGGTGCATCCTCGGTGCGGATCGGGCAGCCGAGCACTTCAATCGTGCGCCAGCTCGCACGCCTTGAGCCGGGGAATCTCGATGGGTATCTTCGCGCAGGCGAGTCGATGGGCGCGAATGCCCAGGGTGTGCAAGAGCGTGACCTTGCGATGCAAACACTTGCTGTTGGGATTGGGCTTGCTCATCGCGCGGGGAACTCCAAGCTTGCTGCGAGCATGTGTATCGCTTTGGCATCGGTCGAGCCCGAGCCAGCGATGGCGTCGTCGTTGTGGGATTTGGCCTATTCGATGGATTCGGATCGGCGTGGTGCTTGGATTGAGCATCGTGATGCACGGGCGCGGGAGTCTGCTCAGCTTCGCCAGGATGCTGCTCGGTCTGTGTATGCTGCGCGGTTCCATGATCCTCAGCTGGCGACTGAACTGCTTGGAAAGAAGGCGATCCGCGAGACGATTCGTCAAGCTTCTCGCCGGGCGGGGTTGGATCCCGTTGGGATGGATCGTTTGCTCTCGGAGATGATCGCGGATGCTTCGGGGGATGATTGCCGGGGGCGGGTGTTTGTGACCCAGCGCAATGATGGGGAGGTGCGTCGGATGGTGTGCAGCGATCACCGCCGCCCGATCGGGACAGGCCCGGATGATGAGTCTTTGCGTCAGCTCATCAAGCTCGAGCTGGTGCTTTTGGGGCAGCTTGCATCGCCAGCGAACCGAGATGCCTGGGAGGTCAATGCGTATTTGCAGACAGATGCGCCTGCGCGGGATGTGTCTGTGCCTCAGATTGTAGAGCACTACCGGGTGGATTTGACCAGGCCTTACTGGCGGGGGGATCGGTGGGCATCATCGCCTTGAGCTGCTCGATTCTTTCCCATGGGCGTGTCTACACTCTTGGCATCAATCCAGCACAAACCAGGAGATCACCATGACGACCCAATCCCCATCGCAAGAGACTGCTTCCAGCGAACCTACGGGCAAGCCTGAGATTACCTTTGATGACTTTGCCAAGGTTGATCTTCGGATCGCCAAAGTCGTCCACGCCGAGCCTCACCCCAATGCGGATCGGCTCATCAAGCTTGAGCTCGATGACGGATCGGGCAAGCCTCGCCAGATCTGCGCAGGCATCCGCGAGCACTATGGGCCCCAAGACCTGGTGGGCAAGTCGATCGTGATTGTTGCCAATCTTGCGCCACGCAATATCCGAGGCGAGGAATCGCGCGGGATGCTTCTGGCAGCGAGCAATGCCGACAAAGGCGACGATGAACGAAGTGTCGTCGTGATGACCCCGATGAGCGAGATCGAACCGGGTTCAGTCGTTTCCTGATGATTTTCGATGGGCATGCCCCGCGTCCTTGTCGCTTTGTTTGCTCATGTGTCGTCGGGCGTTGCGTTTGGTTGTTTCGACTTCGCGTTCGATTTCGATGTCCCGACGCTGAGCAATCGTATCGACCGATGCTTTGAGTTCATTGAGCCGAGCTTCGAGCTTGGCGATTTCGAGTTTCCTCGCTTCGAGCTGGGCATCAAATCGCTCGCCTGCAGCTTGGCGTACCTTGGCGATCGCGTCGGCCTGGTCGGACTGGGATGCTGATGGATTGTTCATCGCAGCGCGGTAGTCGCTCGACGCCTCGACGAGCATCAGTCCCGCACGCATCTCGGCGATCTTGAGCTGGGCCAGTTCGGGTTGGGTTTCGGTGAGGAGCAGTATCTCACGAATCTGAGGCGCCATCCGTGCAAGCAAGCGGTCGGCGCTTCGGGCATCGTACTCAACGATTTGCTGAAGGTTGTCTGCGAGCTTGGGGAAGTTCTGGCGAAGAAACTGGTGCATCACCTGACGCTCTTGGGGGCTGAGCCAAGCCGGGGCCGGACGCGAACGCTCGGCGGGGCGTTGTTCGGGTCTTGGGTTGCGGGCAAAGTCCTGGCGCTTCATCGCAGCGAGCACCTCGCTCGCCGAGGCACCCTCGTCAAGTTTGGCCAAGGCTGCCCGATGGAGCTCGAGGGTTTCCTCGGCCCGGAGGATCGAACGGTTGAGCCGGGCGCGGAGCGATTTGGCATTGATTCGGATATCAAGGATTTTCTTCCGCGGCTCGCGAGGGCGATCGGCACGCTCGTCGGGCTTTGGGCCCGAATCATAAGCACCACGATCCTGGTCGTGAACGCGTTGGTTATTGGGTTGATCTTGAGGCGGATCCATAGGCAGCGTCAGCCCGGCCATTGCCCCGATGACCACCATCGTGCAAGCAGAGACACCAATTACTTTGAATGGCTGAGGTTTCATCACAGTGCTCCATCATCCGGGGTGGATTCGTACCAGTCGAAGTCGGTAAGTGTTGAGTCCAGGTCGGTACCGACCGATTGGGCCCAGATTTCCCAATCCGTGACCGCCTCGGCGAGCTGACCATCATCGAGCGATTCAAGGGCAAAGAAATCATCCATGTTCTGTTCGAAGGAAACCAAGGCCATACTCTGGGCGGTTATCTCTGGCGATGTCGATGACCAAGGCTGGGCGGCGACAATCAAAAGCGTGGTGCCTGTTGCCAGGATGGCTGCTGCTGCGACTCGGATCGACCAGATTCGATTGAAGCTCTTTGGCTGATCAATCTCGGCAATGGCGATCGGCGATGGGGCGATGGTACGAGAGATCGAATCGAGCACACGAGACTCAAGCCCAGCGGGCATCGCCTGGGCATCCTGCCTGGCGAGCTGGTCGAGGAGCGACTCGGTCTGCGCCAGCTCAGGGTCGTTGTGGAGATGGAGCTCTGGGTTGGAAGGGGTGTGATCGTGTGTCATGATTCATCTCCGGGATTGGAATCAGGCGAGGCCAGGCGGGGTTGGTCTGTTTGTTGTTCGATGATGGTGCGGAGCTTTTTGAGTGCCCGATGGTGCCTTGCCAGCAGGGTGCCGATGGGATCGCCGGTCATCTCGGCGATCTGCTTGAAGCTGAGCTGACCATGATGACGCAGGGCGATCATCTCGCGATCGGTCTCGGAGAGCTGCTCCATCGCCGATCGCAGGGTGTTGAGTTGGTGCTGATTGTCGTCCCTGGCGTGGATGTCGGGTTCGGGTTGTCCTTCGACACTTGCGAAATGTTCGGGAGCCATCGGTTTGGCATGGCGCGAGCGCTTTCGGCAGTAATCCCGCACCCGATTCATCGTGATCCGGAACAACCAGGGCTCGAATCGCCCTTGCTCGGTGTACGCCGACTGGTTGAGTTTGGTCGAAATGGTGACAAACACGGATTGGGTAATCTCCTCAGCAAGGTCTTCATCGTGCAACCTGCTCCGCGCCATCGCGAAGACCCGCCGGGCATAGAGCCCGACAAGCTGCTCCCAGGCAGATTCATCGCCATTGGCAGCCTGGGCAACAATGTTGCTTAGCTCCTCGGGCTCTGCGCTGGGGCGACTTGGTTGCATACTCAATGTCAATACCATCCTTCTCGTTCAACGCACGCACCAATGCGGTATTGCCTCTGGCGGGGTTCAAGCATCTATACTGTACCAAGAACTGTGCCAAGAATGCCCATTTGGGCTGTTGATAGAGGAATGTTTGGGTTTGTGCGACTTCCCGCACCGCTTATCGGTAGAGTGGAGGCAATAAGCCGATAAACCAGCATCATTCGTGCATCGCCTAGTGAACAGACGGGGTATGGATGGGCGTATGAACCAGAACCGAGAGGGCTTTGTGGGCGATTGGCAATCAAAATCTGACGAAGAGGTCTTCGAGGCCTTCCGCAACGATGATCCCGATGCTTATCGGGAGTTGATCGAGCGGCATCATGATGATCTGCTGCGATTTCTCACGCGGATGGTGGGCGATCGGGCAGCAGCCGAGGACATTTTTCAGGAGACCTTCCTCCAGATTCACATCTCGGCAGCCACATTTGACACCTCGAGACGATTTAGACCTTGGCTTTTTACAATTGCTGCGAACAAAGCACGGGACATGCTTCGTAAGAGGAACAGACGGAAGACGGTCGAACTCTCGGCCCCGATCCGCAAGTCAGAACCCGGTGCTTCGTTTATTGATCTCTTGGAGGTGGATGTCCCAGCTCCAGACGAGGCGATGGACCTTGCCCAGCGAGACGAGCAGGTGCAGCAAGCACTTGACCAACTCGGCCCTGCCCTTCGTGAGGTGCTTCTCTTGGCCTACTTCCAACGAATGAGCTATGCACAGATTGCAGAAGACCTCGGCATCCCATTGGGAACCGTGAAGTCACGGATGCACTCGGCGGTGGCAGCCTTTGCTCGAAGCTGGCAGGTGGTCTCGAAGGATAATGACAAGTCGGCATAGCCCAAGTTTTTCGAGGACGATCAATGCCTAGTGACGATCAATCTTCAAGCAACACCAGCAACGGGCAGGGCTTCGAGCTCTCCCAGGCAGACCGGGAAACCATTGACCGGATCTTCGGGACGGACCCGGAATCCTTCATCGCCGAGTCCGACCGGGATCATGCAGCACTCGACCTCCTGAATCTCCTCGATTCTCCGGTTGCATCTGAGCTCCAGAAGCCCACACGCCTCGATCTGATCCAGCTCCTCGCTGCCCGGCTCGAATCGGCACCCAATACCCACGAGCCCCAGCTCTCGCCTGCCGATCAGCGGGCGCTCGATGAATACATCGACAACGGGTACGATGCTGGGCAGGTTGATCCTGCGTTTCAACCTCGCGCGATCAAGTGCGACCAGATCGGCGAGGCCATTACCAACTCGACGCAGGGCGCGAGCGCTGATTTGGTGAATAAAACCCTGGCTGCCATCCAGACCCATATCGACCAAGAAGAGGCAGCAATGGCGACGGCAGCGAGCTCAGGGCGAGGCTCGTTCCCGATCCGATGGTCTGATCTGATCTCGATCGCCGCGACCCTTCTGCTCGTCGCATCGGTGGCGATTCCGGGGATGTCATTGGTTCGCTCGAAAGCTCAGAAAAGTTTATGCTTCGAGAACATGCACACTGCTGCCAACGCTTTCGGGCTTTACGCAGGGGCCAATCGGGACATGCTCCCGATGGCGACAGCGGGGTTTGGGCCCACCTGGATGGATGTCGGATCGACCCCTGAGCGATCCAACTCGTCGAATCTTTTTACACTGGTTCGGACGGACAATGCGGATCTTGATGACCTGGCGTGCCCATCGAATCCCAATGCAGCGACCGGGGATATGGAACCGGGTGCATGGGACTGGAACTCACTTGCGGAGGTTTCGTATTCGTATCGGATCATGCCTCCGGGGGGGATGCGGGCCAGTGCGATTGCCCAGCCAGTGGGTGTGGTGTTGTTGGCGGATCGTTCGCCGGTGGTGCTTCGGGTTGCCAATCGTCAGCCTGTCATCCCTGAAGAAAACTCGCCTAATCACCAGGGCAAGGGTCAGCACATGCTGATGCTCGATGGCGGGGCCAAGTGGGCAACATCGCCGATCATCAACGATCAGGACAATATCTGGCTCCCCCGCCCGATCGAGCAGGTCATCCACCAGGTCCGATCGAAACTGGGCATTATCAAGGGCTCGGAGCTCCCTGATGGCCCGACGGATGCGTTTGTTGGGCCATAATCGGGCTTTTTCGATCAGAATCCGTCCAGAATCCAGGTTCAGGGCGATGAAGAGGTGGTCGATCTGGCGCACGGCGCCTACCCTCTCCTCCTGTCTGCAATCGATGCAGGCGTGAATTTGTAAGATATCCGTCCATCAACCGCCCGGAGCGAGTGCGATGCCAAAGAATAAGAGTCATAAAGGTTTGTCCAAGCGCGTCCGCGTCTCGAAGACCGGCAAGGTCCGTCATCGGGCTGCGTATCACAAGCATCTCTCTTCACGCAAGACCGCCAAGCGTCTGCGTCAGCTTCGCAAGGATCGCCATGTGGTCGCCTCCGAAGCCAAGCGCTTCGAGAAGCTGCTCTTCCGTCGTTTGCGTGGGCGCAATCAGCCTCGCACTTCGATGCGTCGTAACCCATCGCCCGAGCAGAAGCGAGAAATGCGTGCCGCTGCCAAGGCAGCAGCGGCTGAGAGCTAAATCAACGGCTTGATTTTTCGAGCCAACTGTTTTTTCGAGTCAACAGCGTGTTGGCTCGGGTCAACCATCCCCGTTTGCCGGGACCAAGATCGACTGCGAGTCGGCTCCGTCAGACAAACTTGGAGAGCATGAACCATGCCACGCGTCCGTAAAGGTGCAGCACGCACCAAAGCCCGTAAAAAGATTCTCCGTCAGGCCAGAGGCTACTTCGGTTCCAAGAGCCGGCATAAGTACCAGGCCAAGATCGCAGTCCGTCGCGCTGGGTGCTATGCATTCCGTGACCGGCGCACACTCAAACGCGAGATGCGCAAGCTCTGGATCACTCGGATCACCGCTGCTTGCAAGATGCGAGGCACACGCTATTCGCTGTTCATCAACGGGCTCAAGCTCAGCGGCAACAACCTCAACCGCAAGATGCTCTCGCAGATCGCGATCGAGGATCCAAAGCTCTTCGACAAGCTCGTCGAGCAGGCAACCGCAGCAACCTCGGCTGTGCCCGCCAAAGCCTGATCGCTGAACGCACAACGCAATACGCACAAGGAGCCCACACATGGGTGGTGGATGGTGGATTACGAGCTTGCTCAACAATCCCGACATCAACGGCCAGGTGTGGGTTGTTTCATGGACTGTCTGGGTGGTCCTCTCCATCTGCCTCCATGAACTCGCCCACGGATGGACCGCGATCAAGCTCGGCGACGACACCCCCAGAATCACCGGGCACATGACTTGGAATCCGCTGGTGCATATGGGCCCATATTCGCTCTTGATGTTCGTGTTCATCGGCATCGCCTGGGGCATGATGCCTGTCAACCCATCGAAACTTCACGGGCGATACGCCGATGCGATTGTTTCGTTGGCGGGCCCATTGATGAATCTTGCATTGGCCACGATCGCATTGGTGGGGTTGATGTTCTGGGTGCCGTTGTGTGAGGGGCAGCTGATTTCGTCGGTGACGATCGCCGACCCGCTGGCGACGAATATGAAGACTTTTCTCCATCTGGGCGCGATGCTCAACATTGTGTTGATGTTGTTTAATTTGTTGCCGGTGCCGCCGCTCGATGGCGGGCGGATTCTGATGGATGTGATGCCCAGCTATCGGAGAATGATGCTCTCAGAGAACGGGCGGTGGATCGGGTTGGGTGTCTTGATTATCTTCTTCATCTTCGGCGGGCTGATTATCTTTGACTGGGCACGCATTTCGATCGAAGCGATCACCGATATCTTCTGGGCGATCTTCTTTCCGAATATGGACACCTGACGAACCATTGATAGATATACAAAACGCCCCGTGATGCTGCACGGGGTGTTTTACGATGATGAGGGCGGATAGCTTCCTATCGTGGTTCGGTTCCTTCCGCTTCGCTCTCGATCTTGAGTGCCTCACTCGCGGTACCTTGGATATATGTCTGCCCTTTGTAAGACTTCGCCCAGAGCACAAATCCAACTGCGGAGAGACCCATGATGCCAGCAAAGAACCAGTTGTAGCTGGCTCCTTCGAGCAGAGTATTCCCTTGGTCGTCGCGGAATGAATCAAGCCCTTTGTTCAGCAATGCGACGAACACATTACCAAAGGACACGCCGAGGAAATAAACCCCCATGATAAAACTTTTCATTTTCAAAGGGCTCTGTGTATAGGCGAACTCAAGGCAGACGATAGATACCATAATCTCGGAGCTGGTGAGCACAACATACGCAAGGATTTGCCAAATCATGTGTGGCATATCCGCTAAGTATGGGCGAATCTCTTCATTTGTCCATCCTGCATCTCGCGCTGCAAGCGTAAGATCTGAAAGACCCCCTTGAGCCTGAACGCCGGCATCTGTAAGTGCTTGAAGCAGTGCTGCCGAGGCTTCGGGCGATTTGTTGTCAATGGCGACTTGAATAAGTGCAGAAATTATGGCTGCGAGAAGCCCGAGTGAGAGCCCAATTCCAATTTTCCGAAGAGGAGTCAGTTTATAAAACCTGTTGATAGCCGGATAGATGACAAAGGCGAATACAGGGATAAGGGCCATGATGAGGAACGCATTCACCGATTGGAGTTGTGAAGAAAGCACTTCGAAGTTACCGATCCATCTATCCATTTCCTCGGCCTGGAGGACCCAAGTTGAGGCGGTCTGGTCAAATATTGCCCAGAATGATGCAACAAAGATCAAGAAAAGGGGAGCAAGATTCTTGAGGGCCCGCAGCCCATCAGGGCTGAAAGTTTCTTTCTTGAACTTTGCCCATCCTGAAGCGGGGACATGGACAAACTTGTTGCGGCCGAGCCAGAAAACAAAGGTTGCAAGTCCCATCAGGATGCCAGGAATACCGAAGGCCAACCCAGGCCCGTGATGTTCAAGAAGCCAAGGAGTGGCAATCATGCTGGTCGCGGCACCGGTATTGATCGAAAAGTAAAACCAGTTAAATATTTGAGCAAGCCGATCTTTATTCGCCTCACCAAACTGGTCGCCAACATGTGCAGAAACACAAGGTTTGATCCCCCCCGCACCAATCGCGATCAGTATGAGCCCCGCATACAGGAATGGTTTCATATCCCACATGCCCGTTGCAGGACCAAGGTCCATCAAAGCAAGCGAGCCGTGCCCGAGGCAGTACATCAAACTGATAAGCAAGATTGTCTTGTATTTTCCCCAGAAAATATCCGCAAGCATTGCGCCCAGAATGGGAAAGAAGTAGGCGCTCGCTTTAAACAAATGGACAATCTCCGTCGCCTGCTCATCATTCATGTACGCAGCATTGCCGTTTGCATCAAGCAGATATTTGGTCAAAAATATGGCGAGAATGGCATTCATCCCATAAAAGCTAAACCGTTCCGCCAGTTCATTCCCAATGATGAAAGGTACGCCTTTGGGGAACTTGGTTTCTTTGGGATCGGGTGCGGTGAGGTATTGTTTTTCAGCCATCGGGTTCGGATATCCTTTGTAAGCCCAGGTTCGGACGGGCTGGCGGCTCTAAGATTGGACACATAACCTATGCCAAAGCCGACCCCGGCACAACCCATCATCGCCGAAAACAACGATTTGAACCATGATTGGGCATCAGATCGCACGAGAACACACCCATGCACGCAAACCTTGCCCAGATCATCCCCAATACCACCACCGCACTCATCGGGATGGTCCATGTCGGTGCCCTCCCCGGCACGCCCTACAGCTCCCAATCAGTCGATGCGCTCGCTGACCAAGCGGCCCTCGAAGCCAGGCAGATCGAGGACGCAGGGTTCGATGCGATCATTGTTGAGAACATGCACGATGCGCCCTATGTCCATGGCGACGAGCTGGGCCCGGAGATCATCGCCGCGATGACGCGGGTGGTGCATGCGGTCAAGGCAGCGGTGTCGATCCCGGTCGGTGTGCAGATTTTATCAGGCGGCAACAAGCACGCCCTCGCGGTATCCCACTCAACCGGCAGCTCGTTCATCCGATGCGAAAACTTTGTGTTTGCGCATGTCGCGGACGAGGGGCTCTTGGCCAAGGCCGAAGCGGGGGGCTTGTTGCGCTATCGCAAGTCGATCGGCGCGGAGGGTGTGAAAATATTCTGCGACATCAAAAAGAAGCACGCTTCGCATGCGATCACGGGCGATATTGACATCGCCGAGTTTGCCCATGCGGGCGAGTTCTTCGGAGCCGACGGGTTTGTCGTGACGGGCCTCTCGACGGGCAAGCCAACGGAGCTCGATGATGTCAAAGCTGTGCGGAGCGCGACGAAGCTGCCGGTCTTGGTGGGTTCGGGCGTGACGCCTGAGAATGCGGGCGCATTGAGCAGCTATGCCGACGCGTTGATTGTCGGGTCGTGGATCAAGGCCGACGGGTTCTGGAAAAATGCGGTGGATGCGGATCGAGCCAAGCAGATGGCCGATGCGTTTCGTGGGTAAAGTGTGACTGATACCAGAACCAACTTTGATGCGTTGATCCAAGCCTGTCCGCCGGGGATGCGGGGGCTCTATATCAGTCGATTGCGTGGGTTGGATCGGTCGAAGAGTCCCGAGCAGCGCACCAAAGTCGAAGCGGCGATCAAACGCGATCTCGAAGAGGCGATCGCCAGCTACGAGATGCGCAAGCGGGCGATGCCTGCGATTTCGTATCCTGAAGAACTCCCCGTCAGCGCTCGGCGTGAAGAGATCATCGAGACGATCCGCAACAATCAAGTGACGATCGTCTGTGGCGAAACTGGATCAGGAAAAACGACCCAGCTTCCCAAGATGTGCCTGGAGATCGGGCTGGGCGTTGGCGCATTGATCGGGCACACCCAGCCGCGTCGAATCGCAGCAAGATCGGTCGCCTCGCGCATCGCTGACGAGCTCAATGTCAAAGGCGGCGAGCAGGTCGGCACCAAGATTCGGTTCTCTGATTCGACGAGTGACCAAACACTCATCAAAGTGATGACCGACGGCATCCTCCTCGCTGAAACCCGGCGCGATCCCAAACTCCGCCAGTACGACGCGATCATCATCGACGAGGCGCACGAGCGATCGCTCAACATTGATTTCCTCCTTGGCTATATGCATCGACTTTTGCAAACTCGGCGGGATTTGAAGCTCATTGTTACCTCGGCGACGATTGATGCGGATCGGTTTGCCGAGCACTTTGGGACTGTCAATGCCCCCGCGCCGATCATCGAAGTCTCTGGGCGGACCTATCCCGTTGAGATGCGCTACGAGACCGAGCATGTCAACACCGGGATGCGGATCGATGAGGCGGCGTCATATGCAGCTGCCCAACTGGTCAACGAACGCCACGACGATGTGCTCATCTTCATGCCAGGCGAACGCGAGATTCGCCAGACCGCCCATGAGCTTCGCAAGCGCGAGCACCTCCCCGAGGGCACCGAGATCATTCCGCTCTATGCCCGATTGAGCGCAGCCGAGCAGCAGCGGGTGTTCAAGCCTTCGGGAAGACCCCGGATTGTCATCGCGACGAATGTGGCCGAAACCTCGCTGACGGTGCCCAATATCAAATCCGTCGTTGATCCCGGCATGGCGCGGATGAAACGCTACAACCCACGCACCAAAATTCATGGGCTGATGGTCGAGCCAATCTCGCAGGCGAGCGCGAATCAGCGGGCGGGGCGATGCGGGCGGACCGCTTCGGGTGTGTGTGTTCGGCTCTTTGATGAAGCCGACTACGACGCCCGCGATGAGTTCACCCAGCCCGAGCTGCTGCGATCGAACTTGGCATCGGTGATCTTGCAGATGGCCGATCTCAAGCTCGGCGATCCTGAGCAGTTCCCATTTCTCGATCGCCCAGAGAACCGCCAATGGCGAGACGGGCGCGACACGCTTCACGAACTGGGCGCACTTGATGAGAAAGAGCAACTCACCAAGCTCGGCAAGGCCATGGCCCGCCTGCCCGTCGATCCCCGCATCGCTCGCATGGTCATCGCAGCCAACGACGAAGGATGCCTCCATGATGTGCTCATCATCGCATCGGCCTTGTCATCGCAAGACCCCCGCGTTCGTCCGCACGAAAAACGCGATGCTGCGGATGAAGCGCACGCCCAGTTCCAAGTCGCAGGCTCAGATTTCCTCGGGTACATCAAGCTCTGGGACTGGTACCACGATCAGCACAAGAATCTCACCCGCCGAAAACTCTGGCGGGCGTGCGAAAAAGTGTATATCTCCGCCCGTCGATTCGACGAATGGCGAGAGGTCTACCGTCAGCTGCGCGGGTTGTGCATCGAGCTGGGATACAACCCCAAGAAGGGGCACGATGATCCAGACGCGGTGCATCGTGCGCTATTGACGGGCCTGCTCGCCAACATCGGCACCAAAGGCGAAAAGCACGAGTTCAAGGGCGCACGCAACTCAGCATTCTCGATCTCGCCCGGGTCGGCGTTGTTTCGCGCCAAGCCCAAGTGGGTGATGTGTGCCGAGATTGTGCGCACAAGCAAGGTCTATGCGCGCACGCTCGCGTCGATTGATCCCAAATGGATCGAAGAAGCCGGGGCACACCTCATCAAGAAGACCCATTCTGATCCGCACTGGGACGAAGAATCTGGAAGAGTCATCGCCGACGAAAAGGTGACGCTCTTCGGGCTTGACATTGTTCCACGAAGAACGATCCAGTATGGCTCGATCGACCCCGTGATGGCGCGAGAAATCTTCATCCACCACGCCCTCGTCGATGACCAGATGCGATCGTCGTCCAAAGCCCTCAAGCACAACCGCAAGCTCATCGCCAATCTGGGCACGCTCCAAGCCAAAGCCCGGCGAGATGACCTGATCGCCGACCACCACACGCTCTTTGCGTTTTACGATGCCAAGCTCCCCAAGGATATTTTCTCGGGCAAAGCTTTCGATCGGTGGGCGAAGAAGATGGAGTCGGTGAATCCGGGGTTGCTCAAGATGACGCAAGCCGATGTGCTCGAGTTTGCACCCGCGGAGATCACGCCTGAAACCTATCCAGATGCCATCGAGGTTTCGGGGGCGCACTCCAAGCTCAAGTATGCCTTCGAACCCGGTCAAGACATCGACGGCGCGACGATCCGCGTCTCGATCGCAGCGCTCCATCAGCTCACCCGCCAGCAGGTCGATTGGGCAGTGCCCGGGCTGATCCCCAAACGGATCGAAGCATTGGTGCGATCACTGCCCAAGGGATTGCGTCGTCAGTTCGATGCGAATCAGATCGCAGCCGAGCTTACGCCTGTGATCGAATCCTCAGGCGGGTCGATCGAGGCACAGCTGGCAAGTGTGCTCACCAAGCGCACCGGGATTACCATCAAACCCAAAGATTTCCGAACCGATCAACTCGATCCGTTCTTGTTCGCACGCATCGAAGTCATCGACGACCATGGCAAGACACTGGGCGCATCGCGCGATCTGGGCGAGCTCCAAGGCAAGTTTGCCCAGCAAGCGACGCAGGTGATCCAAGAGGCTGGCGGGGATATCGAACGCACCGGGATGATCGGGTGGGAGTTCGATGAGCTCCCCGAGACGATCGAGTTTTCACGCAAGGGATCACCCAAAATCGTCGGATTCCCGTCGCTGATGGTTGAAGCCGACACGGTTTCGCTCAAGGTGCTTGCGACACGGTGGGAAGCCGATCTGCACACGCACGCTGGGCTCGGGTTGCTCTATGGGTTGGCGATCCGGCGCGAGCTTCGGTTGCGACTCAAGAACCTGCCCGGGTACACCAAGCTCAGCATGCTCGCCGCCGCGTGCGGGATGTCGGCGCAACTCGAAACCATCGTCTGGACGCGCGTGGGACTGGTGTGCTGTGCGGACAATCAAGAGACGCCAAGAAGCAAGGAAGAGTTCGAGCTTGGGTTGCTCGGATCGTGGGATCATGGGGTCGATGAGACCAATCGGGTGATCTCGAATCTGACGCAGATATTCGACAGCCTGATGCGCATCGAAGGTCGGCTCGATGAACCCCACCCCGACACCTGGCGATCGGCGATTGCCGATATGCACGCCCAGCTCGACATGCTCCTCGACAACAACGCCCTGGTGATCACGCCGACGCGTTGGCTGTGGTGTTATGCACGGTATCTACGGGCGATGGATATTCGGCTCAACAAGCTCCGCTCGATTGGACCCGATCGCGATGCGAAGATGGCGGAGCGGGTGTATGCCTGGACCAAGTGTCTCCATGAGTTGATGGCCCAAGGGGCGCATACCGCGGAGGTGGCTGACGAGTTCTGGACACTGCGGTGGATGGTCGAGGAGTTCCGCGTGGCGACCTTTGCCCAAGAGCTTCGGACTTCGGTGCAAGTCTCAGAGAAGCGGCTGCGCGAACAACTCGATAAAATCATTCATGCCTGATGGGTGTCGATTTGAGTCGGGCCAAAAAAGAAGGCGGGTGCAGACCACAAGGCGCTACACCCGCCGAAGAGGGGGGCAATGTATATGGAGGTATACATGCTTGATGCGTGAAGTATTCCGCGTCGATACAAAAAGGTGTCCAACTTTTATGTATTGAGGAAAACCCTATGGCTTTCGCCCACCGGATTGCTCGCCTGGGATGATGGCAGATTGAACAACGGCGTCCTGCACGGCGGGACTCGTCATGCCGCGTCGTCCACCGGATTGTTCGCCAGCTTCAACTGGCGCAGAACTGAGTCCGACAGCCACGATCAATATCCCGGCAAACAGGAAGACAGGGAGTTTGCTCGCAGCGTTGAGGACCTCCTGAGCGCGCCTGCGGGCGCGAGAACGCATCTGCTGGACTGCATTCTCGTTCATGGCTTGCCCTGAAACCTTGGTGATGAGCCGATCGTCTTCCTTGCGGGTCGCCCCCAGGACAAGGGCCACGCGAGAGCGGTCGGCCTTGTCGATCCATGAGGCAGCGAGTTTCTGCTTCTCGTTGGCTGTCAAGGACTTACGCAACAAGGCGATGGCGGAATCGAGTTCTTCGCGCTTTTCGATCTTGGCATCGACGGAGCAGGCCATCGAGAGGCGTTGGGCGCGCGACATGCCTCCCATGTAGTTGGCGCGGTTCTCAAGCCGACGGAAGTGCGATCGGCACAAGCCCAGATACGCCCACCGGGCGAGCGTCGAGCTGTGCTTGATGATGCGGTCGATCGCCTGCTCTGGGGTCGGATCATCGTGGAAGGTCGGCCAGGCCGATTTTTCGAGCATCGTCCAGATTCGGGTGTCGATCCACGCCACCATGTCGGCGATGTCCATCGTCGAGTCGGTCTTGGTGCGCGATGCGTAGAGGCAGGCGCGTTCGATGGGTTGGCGGGCTTTGCGCTCGTAGAGCTGCCAGAACTGGTCGTGGTCTTGGGGGCTCATTGCTGATCTCCCTTCGACGACTTGAACGAGTGGGCATTCATGGAGATCCAGCGGTTGTACAACGCAGCCAACGATGGGAGATATTCGCATAGGTTGCGGGTGCGGACATCGCAATCGAGATAGGCGCCAAGTTCGGAGCTTGGAGTAAGCAGTTTGGGGTTGTCGAGGAAGGTCTTGAAGATCGTGTCGGCCTGCTCGATGTACCCGGCTTCAAAGAGCGAATGGGCGCCGGTGATGAGTACGGGGACGGATTCAGGGTTCGCATTGATCGCATCGAGGAAGAACTCGACCGCGCGGTCGGCTTCGCCCAGACGCAGGCATCGGTCGGCGAGGTTGCCATACGAGATTTCTTGTCGGCGTGGGGTATCGGCGTATTTGAGGGCGGTGAGTTCTAATCGGATGGCCTGGTCGATCTTGCCCATCGCGCTCAAGGCCAGGGCGCGTTGATTTGCCCGTGCCCATGCGGGGTTGGGGTGGTGCTCGCCATCGGTTTGGTCGTAGCGGTCGAGGAGTTTTTCAAGCTGGGCGTTGACCTCGCGGATGGTGAGTTGGTCACGCCGATCGTGGGCTTCGTGGAGCGTATTGCAGCAATCCATGATGGCCGATTCGATCGGGGAAAGCTCGTCATGAGAAGAGCTGGTGACGATCGTGGTGGTGATCTGGTCGTTGGATTGCCCGGTGAACTGATCTTTGAATGATGACTGGCTCATATGACCTCCGGCGGGTTGATGTCCTCTTCGCACCATACCTTCTTCTCGTTCAACCGATTTGTGCCCCATTTTCTGACAGAAAACCCTGAAATACAGGCATATTTCTTTTTGATGGGCGATTTTAGAGCCTGAGAGGGGGTTGGAAAGAAAATTCTTCTGGCACGAAGTCAGTTGTCACAAACATATGGGGTTTCTTCGCAGCAGGCTGAGCAGGTGATTCAGCCCATACAGATATGAAGGAGACCATCATGACACGCCAATCCAATCAAATCGTCAAAGCTGCCTTGATCAGTGCCCTGATCGTGATCGGAGGCACCTCATCAATCGCCAGTGCATCGAGTGATCGTGGGTATGATCGAAGCCGTCATCGGCACACCGCTTCGTGCGATCACAATGAATCCCGATACGCTGGGCGTATAACGATTGATGGGTATTCCACCCGGATCCGCTCTGATCGCCCGATGCTTCGCCAGATCGCAAGGGCATTTCGCAAAGCGGGGTATGACGCATGGGTCAGCAATGGATGCCTTCGTGTAGATTACGGGCACTATCGGCCTCATGTGCGGTGGGGCCAAGGACGGTATCGTGCCCGGTTTGATTGGGACGACTACTATGGCGAGCTTTCGATCTCGCTTCGCAGGTCACATGGTTACAACGCATATCCTCACGGACGAGGCAAAGGCATTCATGGGGTCCGGCGCGCGATCGGATGGGGGTATTACGACTAAAACATCCGGTTGTATCGTTTGCAATCGACCCGGCCTTGGGCTGGGTTTTTTTCTTTGGGCCCAAAACAGGTGTGGCATGGGCGTAGAGTTTGGCTCACTGTGAACCAGGCTCGAGGAGTTTTTCCGTATGGCAGATCCGATTCTTCGCGTTGCGATGCTCTCAGGGAGCTTGCGTCAGGATTCATTGAACACTTCGCTCGTGCGGTTTGTCGGTTCGTACATGGCGGGCATCGGGGACATCGAGATTGATGAAATTGTATTGCGTGAGTTGAACCTGCCTTTGTTCTGTGAAGATGTGATCGCAGCGGATGGTTTTCCTGCGGGTGCAGTTGAGTTGAAAAAGCGGCTGAGCGCAGCGGATGCGGTATTGGTCGCATCGCCCGAATACAACGGCTCACTCTCGGGGGCACTCAAGAATGCGATTGATTGGGCATCGAGCCCCGCGGAGGGTGAGAAGCCTTTGGCGTGCTTTAGGGGGAAGGTGTGCGGATTGCTTTCTGCTTCGCCGGGCGCGATGGGTGGGCTGACCGGGCTGAGTCATGTCCGCCAGATTTTGACTCGGCTGCAGATGGTCGTTGTGCCGACAGAATATGCCCTTGGCGTGGCGCATGAGGCGTTTGATGATGACGGGAACCTCAAGGATGAGCGGGCTGCGACGATGGCCAAGGGGGTTGGGCTGGCGGTGTTCGAGATGACCAACGCGATCAAGAATGCGGGCCAGAACGAGGGGTAGAATCATGCACTCTTGAAAGGAGCGTGTGATGAGCAAGGTTGGTGTCATTCTTTCCGGATGTGGTGTGTTTGACGGTTCAGAGATCCAAGAAGCCTCGGCGACGCTGATCGCGCTGGCGCAGCGAGGGATCGAATATCAGTGCATGGCTCCCGATTGCGAGCTTACGGTGATCGATCATTGCACCGGCGAGCCGACGGGTGAAAAACGCAATGTGCTTGTTGAGTCCGCCCGGATTGCGCGAGGCGAGATTGTCAATCTCAAGGATGTCAAAGGTACCGACTACGACGCCTTCTTCCTGCCCGGCGGATTCGGAGCAGCGAAGAACTTGTGTACCTTTGCCTTTGATGGTGCGGATTGCTCGGTCGATCCGCAAGTCGAGCGGGTGCTCAAAGAGGCCAACGATGCGGGCAAGCCGATCGGGTTGATGTGCATCGCCCCTGCGCTGGGGGCCAAGGTCTTTGGCGACAAGCAGGTCAAGGTGACGATCGGGCATGATGCGGGAACAGCCTTGGCCATCAACGCAACGGGCGCAACGCATGTCGAGGCTGATGCTCAAGAGATCGTTGTCGATGATGCGCTCAATATCGTCTCGACGCCGGCGTATATGGAAGCGAAGAACCCGGCGCAGGTGTTCGCGGGGATCAGCGCATTGGTGGAGAACATTGCCGAGCGGATTGGATGATTGATCTGGGTGCCACTGCTTGACCGTCTTCAGCAAGCAGTGCTCTTGCCGAGTATCCAAGACATGGCTTGCCGAAGACGGTCAAGCCACGGCACCCGTTAGTTCACAATCTGGCCGTTGCAGATGACGGCATCGACGGGGTTGCCGCCGAAGGTGTAGCCGAGTTGGCGTTCGTCGGTGTGGCGGAGCATGATGAGGTCGGCGCGTTTGCCGATTTCGATGGCGCCGATGTCGGTGAACCCCAACAAATGCGCTCCGTTGATGGTCGAGGCGGTGATCGCTTCGCTGGCGGTGATGCCGAGGTTACGGACAGCGAGGGCGATGCTCATGGGCATTGAGCCGCAGGGCGCGGAGCCGGGGTTGATATTCGTTGCGATGGCCAGCGCGCCACCCGCGTCGATGAATGATCGCCCGTCGGCGTAGCGTCCATCGACATGGAACCCCGAACACGGGAGCATCACGCCCATCGTGCTTGATTGGGCGAGCCGGGCGAGTGATTCGGGTTTGGTGGCTTCGAGGTGATCGACGCTCAGTGCGCCAAGTTCGATCGCGGCTTCGACCATGCCCAGCGCGTTGAACTGGTCGGCATGGATGCGCAGCGGGTGCCCGAGTGCTTTGGCAGCTTGGAATAGTTCGACGGTTTCATCAACCGACCACGCGCCGTCTTCGGTGTAGGCGTCGATGGTGATGCCCTGGTATTTCTCGTGGACTGCGGGGAGGGTTTCTTCGATGGTTTGTTTCACGAAGTCGGCGACGCTGGAGTCTTTGGCGTGCCCGATGCAGGCGGTGGGGGAGATTTGTCCGGGCCAGGTTTCGCTTGCCAGTGCAATGGCGTCGAGCATTTTGAGTTCGTCAGCGGTCGATAAGCCGTACCCGGATTTGACCTCGCAGGTTGTGGTGCCTTCGCGGAGCATCCAGTTGAGCCGGACGAGCAAGGACTCGGCGAGCTGGGCGATGGATGCGTTGCGGACGGCGTTGACGGTGGACATGATCCCGCCGCCGGCTTTGAGGATTTCGAGATAGGTTGCCCCGCGTTGCTTTTGTTCCCACTCATCGAGCCGATCGCCAGCCCAGCAGGCGTGGGTATGGCAATCAACAAACCCGGGCATCACCACGCGACCCGAAGCGTCGATCATCTCGGCATCATCGGGGACATCGACCTCGGTGCCGAGCTGGGAGATCGTGCCCGCCTCGATGAGGACGGTCGCGGCGTCGATCGGGGCGAGATTGCGCATCTGCTCGCCTCGGCGCGGGCGATCGCCATCGCTCATGGTGAGCAGGCGGGCGTTGATGATGGCGATGGGGTGATCGGTCTGGCTCATGCTGAACGCTCCGAGTAGCCACGCAAGAAGGTAAGAAGCATACGAGCTGCGAGCCGAGCGGTTCGATCGTCGCGGTCATAGGGCGGCGAGAGTTCCATGATATCAAAGCATCGGACCAATGGATTTCGCCCGGCCTGAAGCACCCATGACTCGGCCTGCGCGCTTGACCACCCGCAGGCATTGTGGGCGCTGACACCCGGGGCGTGGGCTTGGTCGATGACATCAAGATCGAGCGAGACGAAGGTGGGATCGGTGGGCCAGGGATCGTCGTGATCGAGGTTGTCAGCGATGTGCCCGCCGTGGGCTTGGAACCATTGGACATGCTCGGTCGAGTTGGCGTTGGGGTCGAATCCGTGAAGCCGCATGGACTTGGCAGCTCCGGTTTCGAGGAGTTTGCGAAAGGGCATTCCTGAGCCGTCGGTTTCGCGGACATCGAGGTGGGCGTCGAAGTAGACCCCGGCCAGTGGGCCAAAGTGCTCAGCGAGTGCTCGGACGAAGGGGAAGGTGAGATCGTGCCCGCCGCCGATGGCGATGGGGAAGAGCCCGAGGTCGAGCAATGATTTGACCGCTTGCGTGACGCGGCGATGGGTTTCGTGGAGATCCCCGGGGACGACATCGACATCGCCGGCATCGAAAACCGTTGGCCAATCCCACCCGCTGGGCTTGGCGACGCCGTATTTGGCGAGTGCTTTGCGAAAGGCTGCCGGTCCTTCTTTGGCGCCGGGTCTGCCGTTGTTGAGTTGCACGCCGGTGTCGTCGGGGAGCCCGATGAGCGCGATCTGGCAGCCGGCGGGTTCGGATCGGATCAGCGATGCGAACTTGGAGGATGGGATGGTGCCCCAAGAAACCGGGTTGAGGGAGTTGTTGGTCATGGGATTTTTATTTGCTCATCGGGATATCGACGCCTTGATCCTTGCCGCATTGGATCGCTTCTTCGTAGCCAGCATCGGCGTGGCGGAAGATGCCCATCATCGGGTCGTTCTTGAGGACGCGTTCAAGGCGTTTGGCCGCTTCGGGTGTGCCGTCGGCGACGATGACTTGCCCGGCGTGTTGGGAGAATCCGATCCCGACGCCGCCGCCGTGGTGGAAGCTGACCCAGCTCGCGCCTGAGGCGATATTGACCGCGAAGTTGAGCAAAGGCCAATCGGAAACCGCATCGGTGCCGTCTTTCATGGATTCGGTTTCGCGGTTGGGCGAAGCGACCGAGCCGCAGTCGAGGTGGTCGCGTCCGATGACGATTGGGGCGGAGACGGCGTTGGCTTGGACCATGTTGTTGAAGAGCAGCCCGGCCTTGTCGCGTTCGCCGAGCCCGAACCAGCAGATTCGACACGGCAAGCCTTGGAAGGCGAACTTGGGTTTACAGTTTCTGAAATCACCTGCGAGCAATGCTTCCGGATTGGCATGGCACCCCAGGAGCCAGTTGTGGAGTCGGTCGTTGTACCCGCCGTCGCCTTTGGGGAAGAGTTGCAAGAGGGCGTAGTCGGTTTTGTAGATGTCCATCGGATCGCCCGACAAGGCGCACCATCGGAATGGGCCTCG
>WFPK01000014.1 GCA_015487555.1 Phycisphaerales bacterium | reverse complement strand
CCGGGATTGCCGGGTCTATCCTTTGGCTCACCCAAGTACCAAGGAATCAGCCCATGCCATACGCGATTGACGAAACCCATGATCCGAATCTCAAGTCCTGGGTGGAGAGTGCGAACGATCCGAAGAGTGATTTCCCGATTCAGAATCTGCCTTGGGTTGAGTTCACAGGCCCCAAATGGGGCGAAGGCTTGGGCGTTCGTATTGGCAACCAAATACTTGATCTTCATGGACTCCTTGGAACTGGTTTGGTAGACGAATCAATTTTTCAGCAAAGTGAGATTGAACGATCAACATTTGGTGTTTGGGCAATCGCGTCGCTCAATCAAGACACCCGCTCCAAACTTCGCACACGACTCGTTGAACTGCTCAGTTCAGAAGATAGCGGTGTTCAAGATGCTGTCCGCCAACAGCTCGAACCCGCAGACAAATGCCAAATTGTCATTTCGCCAATCGGCGACTACACCGACTTCTACGCCTCGCTCTACCACGCGACCAATGTCGGGTCGATGTTCCGGCCGGACAACCCGCTCTTGCCCAACTACAAGCACATCCCCATCGGGTATCACGGGCGTGCGTCGTCGATCGTGGCATCGGGGACGCCGATCAAACGACCCGTCGGGCAGCAAGCACCAGCGGAAGAAGGTGGGACACCATCGTTCGGGCCTTGCAAGTTGTTGGATTATGAAATGGAGATGGGCGTGATTGTCGGACGGGGCAACGAGCTCGGCGAGCCGGTTTCGATCGAGGATGCCGAGGATCACATGCTCGGGATGTGCATTCTCAACGACTGGTCAGCGAGGGATTTGCAGAAGTGGGAATATGTGCCGTTGGGGCCGTTCCTGGCGAAGAACTTTGCGTCCACGGTGTCGCCTTATATCGTGACGATGGAGGCACTCGCGCCGTTCCGGTGTGCTGCCCAAGAGCGCGACGCGGGCGACCCCCAGCCATTGGCGTATATGGATTCCGATGCCAATCGCAAAGCTGGCGGGATTGATATCAAGGTCGAAGTTTACCTTGCTTCTGCGAAGATGCGCGAGCAGGGGATCGAGCCGGTGCATCTTTCGACGGGCAACTTCAAAGATATGTACTGGACACTGGCCCAGATGCTCACGCACCACACGGTCAACGGGTGCAATCTTCAGCCAGGCGATTTGTTGGGCAGCGGCACGATCTCGGGCACGACGCGCGATGCGCGTGGGTCGATGCTCGAGCTGACCTGGGACGGTGATCCGTTCGCCGAGCCTCCGGTGTTGGTGCCGGGCACGCAGCGGACGCCGATCGTTTTGCCGACGGGTGAGGAGCGCAAGTTCATCGCGGATGGCGACGAGGTGATTATGAAGGCGTACTGCGAGCGCGAGGGATATCGGCGGATCGGGTTTGGGGAATGCCGGGGGATTATTGAGCCCGCGCGGGAGGTCTAGTCCTGGTGGCCCGGCTCGCCGAGCCGGGTCTTCCTTGTGGCCCATGATCCCGAATCAAGAAGACCCGGCTCGGCGAGCCGGGCCACCAAAGATCACTCACGGGCAGAACGAGCATCGCTCGCCTGCGATGTATTCAGGGGCACACCGGAGCTTGGTCGTCAGGGCGTGCCCGCACCCGGGGCAGAACTTGGCGTTGTCTGAGGGGGCCAGTTCGTGGTTGACGCCCACGCGTTCGTCGAAGACATAGCAATCGCCCTTCCACATGCTCTGCTCTTGAGGCACCTCTTCGAGGTATTTCAAGATCCCGCCTTCGAGATGGTAAACATGCTCAAAGCCTTGTTCGAGCATCCATGCGGTGGATCGCTCGCACCGGATCCCCCCGGTACAGAACATGGCGACCTTTTTGTGGACCTTGGGATCGTAATGCTTCTTGACGAACTCGGGGAGCTCGCGGAACCGGGTGATTTGTGGGTCAACTGCGCCCTCAAAGGTGCCCGCGTGGTATTCGTAGTCGTTGCGGGTGTCGATGAGGACGACCTCGGGATCGGAGATCAGGGCGTTCCAGTCTTTGGGTTTGACATACTCCCCCACGGCTTTGTTGGGGTCGGCCTTGTCGTCTTCGCCGATGTTGATCAGCGAGGGTTTGATCTTGACCTTGGCGCGGTTGAAGACATGCCCGGGCGCGTAGCTCGATTTGTAGGGCAAATCTTCAAGCCCTTCGTGATCGCGCATGAAGGCGATGATTTGTTTGATGGATTCGGGCTTGCCGCCGATGGTGCCGTTGATTCCTTCGCTGGCGAGCAAGATGGTGCCCATGACATCGAGCTCGATCATCTGGGCTTTGAGCGCAGGTGCGAAGGTCTCGCAATCGTCGATCTTGACGAACTTGTAGAACGCGACGATCTCGTAGGCATCGGTTTTCATGGATATTCCCCTCTTCTCGACGCTTGATTGCTCTGCACCCGGGGACAAACCGGCTCGCGGGCATTTTGCGGAGTAAGGAAAGTGGAGGACAGGGGACTTGAACCCCTAACTTCCAGCTTGCAAAGCTGGCACTCTACCAATTGAGTTAGTCCCCCAGCAACGATGCGGGCATCGCCTTTGGGCCGACACCCAAAAAGGTGTCGGGGGCAACTCTAGCCCGTGTGTTGGGCTTTGGCGAGCCGATTCCGCGCATGAAATACGCTTGGCACGATTCGGCCAACGGGGGGTGAAAATCCGGTATGATTGCAGCTCAAGCCGACCCCGAAAGGAAAAGATTGATGAGACCCATTGCTGCTGCCCCACTCGCCATTGCCTTTTTGTTCGTTTCTGGGGGGGTGGCTGCCAATGAGCCTCAAGGCGATCAGCCCGATCCTGCTGCTGCCCCCGAGCTCGAAACCCACCCCGATCGCGGGTTTGTCTTTGAAGGCTACACCCGAGGCACCATGACCGCCGACGCCGACTTTGATGACGGGATCGGGGAGTTTCAATACACCGAGTTCATCGCTGGGATCAAAGCAAACCGACTCGTCGGCGATTCCGGGTTGCTCTCGATCGACTTCAACGCTGGGCTCATCAACTACGACATCACCCCATCGCCCACCTCCGTACTCGGCGATGCAGCCAACATCGGCGCCGAGTTCGACCATGTCACCGTCCTCTCGCTGACGGGCATCTACGCCAATCAATCCACCGCCAAATCCACCTGGTTCGTCGGCGGGGGTGTGTTCGTTGGGAGCGAAAACGGTGCCGACTTTGGCGATTCGATCGACTGGATGCTCACCGGCGGGTACAAGCACAAAATCAACAACAAGCTCGAGCTCGGGCTCGGCGTTGCGATGCGGACCCGGCTCGATGACAGCGTCTTGATTGTGCCCGTGCCTCAGATTACCTATGCCATCGACGAATACTGGAGCATCACCGGGCAGGGCATCGGGCTCAAGATCAACTACAAAGCATCGGACTCGCTCGACTATGGGCTCTCGGGTCAATACGAATCAACGACCTTCCGGCTTGACGACACGCACAGCGCCGCCCCCGAGGGGATGGTCACCCACCAACGATTCCCGCTGGCGTTCTATGCCAAGTATCAACCCAATGACACGCTCGAGATTTCCGGACGCGTCGGCGGGCTTCTGGCGGGCGAGCTCGAAATCCTCGATACCAATGGCAACGACCTGACCCGCCAAGACATCGACACCGTGATCTTCGGGTCGATCAACCTCTCGTTCAAGTTCTAGGTACTGCTTTGCCAGCTGAGCCAAACTACCGGTCGGGAAGCTGCTCGGTAGGCTTGGCTGGGAGATCGCGCTCGCTGATCGGACCGGGACGATCGGGGATCGGTGGTGCATTGCGAGTAAACGCTTCGAGAATCATTGGCGGATCCAATGGGCGATCATTGGCATCGACGGGTGCCGATGCAATCGTGCGGATGACCTGCGCCCCTGAGACTGCCTGGGCAAAGGCGGTGTAGCGCCCGTCGAGAAACGAGGTGCCCGCTTTGGAGAGGCAGATAAAAACCTGCGAGCCATTGGTGTTGGGATCGGCAGCCCGGGCCATCGAAAGCACGCCAAAGTCATGGGGGAGTGTCGATTTTTCGAGATCGATCATGTACCCGGGCCCGCCTGAGCCCGTGCCCGATGGATCGCCGACCTGGATGACAAAGGGGCGTCCGTCATCGAGCTTGGCGACGATGCGGTGGAAGATAATGTTGGTGTAGAACCCGCCTTGGGCGAGGTGCATGAAGTTGTAGGCGGTGTTGGGCGCTGCATCGGGGCGCAGGCGAAACACAATCTCCCCAGCACTCGTCTCGAAAACCACCTCTTGCTCGACATAGACCCGAAGCCCAGAGAACACCACATCCTCGCGCTCGGGAGAATCAATCTCTCCTTTGGCGAACTGGCTCGCTCGACGATCATCATCGAAAATCACCGTTGCCTCCCGAGCTTCGGAGAGTTTCATCGTCGCCGGATCAACACGCGTAGCGACATTGGGCGAGACCATCGGCTGAATCACCAAAGGCGAACCCAAAGCATCCGAATCGAGATACAACTGAGCAAGCACGACCCGATCTGATTTCTCGGCCCAGATCATCGGAAACAGGCTGGTGAGATCGACGCGCCCACGAGCAGCCGGGGCGCTGTGGAGCACCGTTAGCGTGCGTGGGTCGTGGAGTTTGATGGTGAGCTCGCCGAGGAAGTCATCGGGGGCTTCGACATGGATCACCACGCGCTGGCCGACCCCGAAATAGAGCCGGTCGGGCGAAAGCTGGGCGAAGAGTGTCGTTGAGGTCGCGACAAGCACAAAGGTGATGAGCAGTACACGGGCATAGAGAGCAGCGATGGGTATGGGCATACAAAAGGATACGCCCAAACCGGCGTCCGCGTTGCGTCTGATCCCTTCCGCAAAAGATTCATGCGTTGCCCGGGGAATCAAGAGGCGATCATGTGGACAACCTGCGAGGAAATGAACCAGAAAACCTACACGCCCAACCAGGTCAGATCAGAGGACATGCGGGACAACGGGCAACAGGCAGACAGACAGCATGTGGCAGTGGCAGCAGTGGCAGGAGGGGGCGGGGG
>WFPK01000013.1 GCA_015487555.1 Phycisphaerales bacterium | reverse complement strand
GTGCTCAAGGGGCAGCTGACGGCGGCGATGACGGCGGGGCATATTCAGCGGAGCTATGGTGATTTTCGGAGTTCGGCTGCGATTCATGATCGTGATCCTGATAATCCTTCGAATATTCTTTTGGTTTACAATCTTGCTTCGGTGTCTTCGAACTGGGATAGCGGTTCGACTTGGAATCGGGAGCATGTGTGGCCTCAGAGTCGGCAGCCTGGGAGTGCGAGCAACTCGACGCGTGGGAATCTTGGTGATCCTCATGCGCTTCGGCCTTGCAATCCGAGTGTGAATAGCTCTCGTGGGAACAAGCCGTTTGGAAACCCGGGGACAACGGGTGGTTTTGGGAGTTTGGGGACTTTTTACTTTCCGGGCGATACGGACAAGGGTGATATTTCCCGGTCACTTTTTTACTCGGATACGCGGTGGAGCTCGTTGGGTTTGTCGTTGGTCAATGGTGTACCCAGCGGGAACCAGATGGGGGATTTGGCATCGTTGGTTGCTTGGCATTATCTTGATCCGCCGAGCACCTTTGAGCGGCGTCGGAATCATGCGATTTATAGCGCGGTGCTCAACCCGGTGTTCCGTACGAACAATCGCAATGCGTATGTGGATCATCCCGAGTATGTGTGGTCGGTGTATATGGATCAGATGAATGACACGACGCTTTGGTTTGGTGATCTTGAGCCGGCCGACGGTGCTTCGACGATTGATGTTGATCTTGGGTCGGTGCTTGTTGGGCAGACGATTGATCCGATGGAGTTTGTGCTCAATAAGTCTGGCGATGCGGGGACTTACTACCGGGTTACGGCTTCGTCGGGGCTGAGCTCTTCTGGTGGGGTTGAGTATGATGCGTTTGCGATGAGTGATTTCAACTTGAGCGAGTTGATTACGGTGACGGTTGATGCGGGCGTCACGGATGTTGCGGGGGCGTTTTCTGGCGACCTTCGTGTTGACAATCTTGATGTAACGACGCAGGGTGGGGCGGGCAATGGTGCCAATGATGTGGATGATATGATTTTTGTGTCATTTGATGTGTTCAATCCGGGGGATGGGTCGTTTGCGAGCGGGTCGGATGTTGACATGCTTGAGCTTGATCTGGGGACGATATCGGTGGGTGATGGTGATTTTGCGCAATCGTTTTCGTTTTTCAATCTTGCTTCGGGCGGCGCGTTTGGAGCTCCGATTGATGTCGAGTTGATTTCGAGTGTTGGCGATACGGGTGTGTTGACGACGAGCTTTGTGGAAACGAACTCGATTGTTGCCGGTGGGAGTGTTTCGTTTGATGCGGTGCTTGCGGATCTGAATCCTGGGTCGTTCTCGGCGACTTACACTTTCCGGGTGTGGAATGATCGTGGGATGTTTGTTGGCGTTTCGAGCATCGAGGAGATGACGCTGGTGCTTAGTGGCGAGGTGAGTGCGGGCGGTTGTGTGGCGGATATCAATGGGGATGGTGTTTTGAACTTCTTTGATGTGAGCGCGTTTTTGTCGTTGTTTTCTGCGGGTGATCTTGCTGCGGATATGAATGATGATGGGATGCTGAACTTCTTTGATGTGAGCGCGTTCTTGGTGGAGTTTGGTGCTGGGTGCCCGTGATGCGGGTTTGATTTCTGGTTTGTATTTGTTTGATTGCCGGGTATGTCTGTGTGTTTTTACAGGTCGCGGGTTGGCCTTGGGGTGTAGGTGAGGAAAGTGTTGGTGGTTTGCCAGAGTGATTCGAGCCGGTCGATGCGTTGTTTGGCTTGGTCACCGAGTTGGTTGACGACCTTGGCGACGATGAGCTCGGCGGCCATGACGGCGGGGATGGAGCTATCGAATGGGCCTACTGCGGGGATTTTGAGCTCGCACCATGTGGTGGTGAGCGAGGCGAGTGGTGAGAGTGGTCCATCGGTGATGGCGACGAGGTGGACACCCAGATCGGCCAGGGCGCGTGCGGTGGTGATGGAGTGTCGGCGATAGCGTGCGAAGTCGAAGACGACGGCGGTGTCTTTGGGCGAGGCGTTGCTGAGCTCTCGTCCGGTGGAGTGCTCGGCGACGAGGTGGACATCTGGGCGGATCATTGCGAGTCCGCTATGGAGGGCGTGGGCGCCTGCCATGGATGTTTCGCCGGAGATGATCCATATGTTTCGGGCGTTGGCGATTGGACGGGCGATGGTTTCGAGGCGTTGTTTGTCGAGGGCTGTGAATGTTTGGTCGATGGCGTCTTCGATGGCGGTGCGGACCGGGGTGTCGGTGGTGTCTTGGTGGCGGATGCGATGGCTGGGGCTTGTGAGCTGGCGTGCGAGTTTGGCCCTTACCCAGCTTTGGAGGTCGGTGTAGCCTTCGAATCCGAGTTTGGTGGCGAATCGGACGATTGATGGTCGGCTGGTCTGGGCCCGGTGGGCCAGGTCCGATACGGTGCCAAATGCGAGGAGCGTTGGGTCTTGGAGGACAAGGGCAGCGATTCGTCGCTCTGTTGGGGTTAGTTTGTCGTTGACTGGGGCGATCAACTCTTGTATGGGCATCGCTTGCACTCCGGTGGTCAATGTGTTACAATCCTGCAAGCCTAGTGTGCATTTCGTTACGAAGCAAGTCCATTGTATTCCCATCACTTTTCCGGAGCTCAGTTCTATGCCGAATTCACCAGATTACACGCGAACCGATAGAGAGCAGGCGTTTCTTGATCTTGTTGAGGACACCGCGCACAAGCGTGAGATTATTAATGGGCTTGCTCCGTTTTTTGATGAGCGAGCTCCAGAGGATATGGTTGGTTTTTATAGTTCTGAAGAGCTGGTGCAGCTCGGCGGGCTCAAGGGGACTGATCGGGATGTTGAAAAGCGGATGCCTGTGAAGATGACGAGGCACTTGTTTGAACTTGCCAAGAACAGCCCGGCGATTCAGAAGCTGGTCAAGGCGAGCCCTGATGAAACACTCGATCTGACTGGTTCTGAAGACCCCGGCAATCAGATGGACTACAGCCCGGTCGAAGGGTTGCTGCATAAGTATGAGATGGGGTTGATGTATGTGGTTTCGACTTGCTCGGCGCATTGTCGATTCTGCTATCGTGAGGAGTTGATCGCGCGTAAAGAGATCGAACGGCACGATGGTACGGTGGCGAAGAAGGGGCTTGCCAAGATTCCTGAGATCACGGCGTATATTCGTGAGTTCAATGAGTTGGTGGCTGCCAATGGTGGGCGGCATCCAGATTGTGGGCGTGAAAAGCTTCGCGAGATTTTGCTCTCTGGCGGTGACCCGATGGTGCTCAACAACTCGAAGATCGCGGCGTGGATGGCGGCTTTGGGCGAGTCGGGGATCGAGTCGATCCGTATCGGGACCAAGGAGCTGTCGTTTTATCCCAAGCGGTTCGATGATGCGTTCTTTGCGATGCTCGATCATTTTCACGAGGCCTACCCCGAGGTTGGGTTGCATATGATGATTCACTTCGAGCATCCTGATGAGTTCCTTGCCAGGGATGCGGATGGTCACTACATCACCGATGACGCGGGTATCTTCCAGTGGGTTCCTGAGACTGGGCGGGCGATCCGGGGCATGCTCGATCGTGGGTGGATCACGGTCGAGAACCAGACGCCGATTATCAAGGGGATCAATGATGATGCTGATGCCTTGCGCATCATGCAGCGGGAGATCAAGCGGGTCGGTGGCGACAACCACTATTTCTTCTGTGGGCGGGACATCGTGGCGTATAAGGCGTTCAATGTTCCGATTGAGGATGCGTGGAATATCCTCAATGATTCACAAAAGGGTTTGTCGGGGGTTGAGAACCACGCTCGGCTTTCGATTACGCACTATAAAGGTAAAACTGAAGTCAACTCGGTTACCAATGAGCCGATTCCTGGGCTCGCTGGCAGCGAGAACGGGGTTGTGATTTTCAAACTTTTGCGGAACCCTGCTGATGCTTCTGATCGGGGCAAGGTTTGCATTGTCGGGCGCAATCCTGATGCGGTCTGGTTTGATGATTATGAGGATCGTGTGTTGTTTGATGAGGCCGGGCTGTATGATTATACGCGGGTGGTCAAATGATCGACAAGCGTGTGTCGAGTGCTGCTGAGGCGGTGGGCGATGTGTTTGATGGCGCGGTGGTGATGGTCGGTGGATTCGGCGAGGCTGGGAGTCCGATTGAGCTGATTCATGCACTGATCGACCAAGGCGCGACGGACCTCACGGTTGTGAGCAACAACACAGGCAGCGGCGAGGTTGGGCTTGCGGCGTTGCTCAAGGCTGGGCGTGTGTCGAAGATTATTTGTTCGTTTCCGCGGACGGCCAACTCGACGGTGTTTCCGGATTTGTATCGGAGTGGGAAGACTGAGCTTGAGTTGGTGCCTCAGGGGACGCTTGCCGAGCGGATTCGAGCTGGTGGTGCGGGGATTCCGGGTTTTTATACACCTGCCGCGGTGGGCACGCCTTTGGCGGAGGGCAAGGAGAGTCGGGAGTTCGATGGGCAGGAGTTTCTGCTTGAGCGCGGGCTCAAGGCGGACTTTGCGCTCATCAAGGGGCAGGTTGCCGACACGCACGGCAATGTGATTTATAATAAGACTGCGCGGAACTTCGGCCCGCCGATGGCGATGGCGGCCAAGGTTGCGATTGTGCAGGTCAATGAAGTGGTTGAGCCCGGTGAGATTGATCCGGAGATTGTCGTTACCCCTGGCATCTTTGTTCAGCGGGTGGTCGAGGTTGCTGATCCTGCTTTTGAATCTGAACTGGTGGCTGCTGGAGTTTCGTACCCATGACACACAACGCACCACAAACTTCAATCGTCGGACGAACGCGCCAGGAGATGGCCAAGCGGCTTGCCCAAGACATTGCCAATGGGTCGTATGTGAACCTTGGCATCGGGATCCCTGAACTGGTCGCTCGGTTCGTCCCTGAAGGGCGCACGCTGATTTATCATACAGAGAATGGATTGTTGGGGATGGGGCCATCGCCTGAGCCCGGCGCGGGTGATCCTGAGTTGATCAATGCGGGCAAACGGCATGTGACGGCCAATCCCGGCGCGGCGTTCTTTCACCACGCCGATAGTTTTGCGATGATCCGAGGTGGGCATATTGATCTGTGTGTGCTTGGCGCGATGCAGGTTTCTAAGGATGGTGATTTGGCCAACTGGTCGACGGGTGCGCCCGATGCGATCCCGGCTGTTGGTGGGGCGATGGATCTGGTGGCGGGTGTCAAATCGGTGTTTGTCATTACCCAGCATTGCACCAAGCATGGGGATCCAAAGCTCGTTGAATCATGCACCTATCCGCTGACGGGGTGTGGGGTGATTGATCGGATTTATACTGATCTGGCGGTGATTGATGTCACGGCTGAGGGGTTCCGGCTCGTTGAACTGAGCCCGGGTGTTGACTTTGAATATGTTCAAGAGCGCACCGGCGCCGAGCTTTTGCCCATCGCCCATACATAAACCAAGATATAAAAACGGATACATACACATGAGCGTGCCCACGGAAACATCAAGAAGTGCAGCCCTCTACGAGCGGGCGACCAAAGTGCTCCCCGGTGGGGTGAGCCGAAACACGGTTTTGCGTGATCCGCATCCGGCGTACGCCGATCATGGGCTTGGGTGTCGGCTGACCGATATCGAAGGTGTCACTCGGATCGATTTTTCCAACAATATGGCTTCATTGATTCATGGGCATGCCGATCCCGATATTGTTCGTGCGGTGAGCGAGCAGCTCACCAAGGGTTCGGCGTTTACGATGGCGACCGAGGTCGAGGTGCAATATGCTGAACTTTTGTGCAGGCGAAACCCGGCGTTCGAGAAAGTGCGGTTCGTCAACTCTGGCACCGAGGCGATCATGGTGGCGCTCAAAGCATCCCGGGCCTTTACAGGGCGGGCCAAGATTGCCAAGGTCGAGGGCGCGTATCACGGCGGATACGACTATGCCGAGGTGAGCCAGGCGCCAACCCCAGAGACTTGGGGCGAGATCGATCGTCCCAAGAGCGTGCCACTGGCTCATGGAACGCCTGAAACGGCGCTTGGGGATGTGGTGATTCTTCCGTTCAATGATCCTGAGCGGGCGATTTCGATTCTTGATGAGCATGCCGAGGATTTGGCGTGTGTGCTTTTGGATTTGATGCCTCACCGTGTGGGGTTGCGTCCAGCGGATGAAGCGTTTGTCAAAGCGATCCGTGACTGGACGAGCAAGCATGGGACGCTGTTGGTACTCGATGAGGTCATTACTTTTCGCACCGAATATGGCGGGCTGCAGACTCGCTATGGGATCACGCCGGATCTGACTGCACTGGGCAAGATGATCGGAGGCGGGTTCCCGGTCGGGGCGGTGGTTGGTCGCGCTGAGGTGATGGATGTGCTCAATCCACGAGCTGCCAAGTTGCTGTTCCCCCATTCGGGTACTTTCTCGGCCAATCCGATCAGCATGACCGCGGGGATGATTGCGGTCGAGAAGTTTGATGAGCCGGGCATTGCTCGGCTCAATGCCCTTGCCGAGCGTGCGATGACCGGGATCAAAGAGGCGATTGAGCAAACAGGTGTGTCGGCGTGCGTCACCGGTGGCGGAGCGATGTTTCGGGTGCATATGAAGGATCGGCCGCCACGCAACTTCCGAGAGGCGTACCTCACAGCCGATGAAAACCGTCGGCTTATGACCCTGCTCGATCACATGTTTGACGAAGGCATGCTCCTGATCAACACCTGCACGGCCACGCTCTCGACGCCGATGACCGAAATCGAGATTGACGCATTGGTCAGCGCGTACGCGCGTGGGTTCGAGAAGCTTGTTTCGATGGGTTGATTTACACTCGCTCAAAGACTGTGGCGAGTCCTTGGCCTACTCCGACACATAATGATGCAAGCCCGCGTTGGGCATCGGTTCGGACCATTTCGTGGATGAGTGTGGTGGCGATGCGGGTGCCGCTGCATCCGAGTGGGTGGCCGATGGCGATGGCGCCGCCGTTGACATTGAGTTTGGATTCGTCGATGTCGAGTTGGCGGGCACAGGCGATGGATTGGGCGGCGAACGCTTCGTTGAGTTCAATCAGGTCGATGTCACTGAGGGTGAGGTTGGCTCGTCGGAGTGCTTTTTGGATTGCGGGGACGGGGCCGATGCCCATGTAGGCGGGGTCGACACCGGCTGATGCGCTCGGGCCGACATAGGCCATTGGGCTCAAGCCGAGTTCTTTGGCGCGTTGGGCTTCGACGAGCAGGATGGCCGATGCCCCGTCGTTGATTCCAGAGGAGTTGCCCGCGGTGACGGTGCCTTGGTCGTCTTTGGCAAAGACCGGGCGGAGTTTGGCGAGTTGTTCGAGGGTCATGTTTGGGCGAGGATGTTCGTCGGTCTCGACGATGATGGGGTCGCCTTTGCGTTGGGGGATTTCGACGGGGATGATTTGATCGTTGAAGAGTCTTTGATCGTTGGCCTTGGCCCATTTGTGCTGGCTTTGAAGGGCGAACTGGTCTTGGTCTTGGCGCGAAATCTGATGCTTTCGGGCGACATTTTCGGCGGTTTCGCCCATTGGATAGGGGGGGTACATTTCTGAGAGCCGAGGGTTTATGAACCGCCAGCCAATCGAAGTGTCATGGAGTTCTTGTGATCGACCATAGGCGGTTTCGGCTTTGCTCAGTACATAGGGTGCTCGGCTCATCGACTCAACGCCGCCTGCGATGAAGACATCGCCGTGGTTGGCTTCGATCATGCGGGCCGCGATGTTGATTGATTCAAGTCCTGAGGCGCACAGCCGATTGACGGTTGACCCTGGAACCGTTTCGGGCAATCCTGCAAGCAGCAAGGCCATGCGGGCGACATTGCGGTTGTCTTCGCCCGCTTGATTGGCTGCGCCGAAGTAGACTTCGTCGATGATCGCAGGGTCAATCTTTGATTGTTCGACAGCTGCGCGAATCACATGGGCAGCCAGATCGTCAGGGCGAACAGACGCCAAGGCCCCGGCGTATCTTCCGATTGGTGTTCGCAAGGCACAAATAACAGCAGCTCGTCGTTTCATGGGCAGTATTGTAGCATCGCGGTCGTCTCAAGCAGTTGTCTGGTTTCACAATGCTTCCGGATGTGGAGTCGCGAGGGGGAGGGGGAGGGAGAAACAAGCCGCCAGATGCTGCTGCGCAGCGCCTGGCGGCTTGGGTGAGTGGCGGCGGCCTTGATCTGTTCAATGCGATACGGCTTTATCTATTGAGAATCGCGTGAAAATCTTCGGCATTCACTTCGCCATCGCCATTGATGTCGGCTTCTGGGTCTCCCCGTTCAAATGCCCGCAAGAACCAGATGGCATCTTGGTAGGTGACATCAAGCTTCCCATCGTCGGTGCCTGGATGAGCGATTGATGATGGCGGGTTCGAGACTCCGATGGTGTAGCTGAGGGTCGATGGCGAGCTCGGCGATGGAAGCGGAATACTTTCTTGCAGCCAGCCGATTTCGTGGCGAAATGGATCGTCTGCCCACCGGCGGTAATGCAGCCCTTCATTAGTCGCCCAATAGTTTCCAATCCATGAATCCCAGTTGCTTCCTCCAACCCAAGGCATCGTGAGGTTTTTCAAACCATGGAGCCGTTGGACGCGCTCTTGCGAGCCGATGATCTCCTCACCAATCTCGAATGGCAGATTCTCATACAATCCGGATAGTGATTCTGGCGTGCCCGTTTCTGGATATGACACTGTGACATCTACATCGATTGACTCGGGGTAAAAGGTAAGTACTCGCTGGATATGATACGATGCCGATTCGCTGTCGCTCCGGTTTAGATCGTATTCGATGACCAGCTCGACCTCAACAAGCGTCTGGCCGTTATAGGTTTTCGTCACCTTGTAGGTTTTCGAGTTTTGCTCGGCCCAGCGTCGATGCCCGCTGCCTGTCGTATATCCAATCGTCTGGTGTGTTGTCATGGGCGTCCAGTTGCGGCCGTTGATCACTGTTCCGCCATCTGTTTTATCGTAGAAGAGGGAAAGCCCAACGCCTCCGATTTCTTCTCCAGTTTGGGCATCATCGCCATTTGGATAAGCTATGTTTGCGATATTTCCGCCTCCGTTCCCGTTGTCCGTCTTTTCTATATCTCTGGCTTCCTGATATTTTCCGATAGCCCCTTTGTAGTAGTATCCACCCGGTGTTCGCGTTGAAAGAATGGCATAATAGTTTGGGGTGTTGATCGATATGAATCCATTGTCGATCTGTTCAAGCGTGAGGGTTCCCGCAGCGACTGGGACTTCGCTTGGCATTATCGCTCCGGTTGGTTTTGGATCGCCGTATTCATCGAAGAGGTGCTCCACGCCTCCGGTGTAGAGTGGGAGCAGGTTAAACTTCCACCCTCCCCGTCCATTTGCGATATTTGTCCACGCAGTCCCGGCGGGCCCAAGCGACAGCGGGAAATAGTCTGCTGGGATCACATTATTCCCCGCAACCAGATCGTCGGCGGTGGGCGATCCATCTTCGAGCATCAAGCGGGCCGCCATCGGCGAGGCCATTGACCCGGTTCTTTTGGCCCCACTGAACTGCTCACTGATGGCACCGAAGTTTGTTCTGCTGTCGGAATCGTGTGCGAAGGTTACTTGGGTGGCACCGAGGTCAATCGGGGGGGCCATGTATCTTGTCCAGAACCCATATTGCCGATCGAGTGTGACGCGCAAGAAGTCCCATTCTCGATTGAGCGCCTGATATCCTCCTTGGAGGTAGTCTTCGGGCTCAAACACTGGGCCTGATACGATCCACCCCATCGCGATGGCGTAGTTCTGCATGCCTGAGTAGCTCCCATCGAAGCCGCCCGCCTCTTGCAGGGCAACATCTGCCCCGTCGTTCCATGGTGAAAAACGATCGACGATGAACTGGGCATATTCATGCGTGATCTCGGAGAGCATCTCGGGAAATGCCAATCCCGGATTTTGCTGTTCCCAGAGCAACCCCACCTCGTAAAGGAAGGGGAGGAAATGGGCATCCTGATTTCGTGTTGTGGTTGGGTTTACATTGAGTATATGGCAGAGTTGGATGACAGCTGCGGGCAAGAGTGCTGCGCGATCATCGTCGTCAAACAGGCCATAGACCCGTCCCCAATGTAGCGCCATCCCAAAGGTGTCTGCACCGGCAAGCCCGGCCAATCCTGGGTGTAGTCCAACATCGGCATCCGATCGGCGTAAACGGGTACCTTGGACATGCCTGGCAAATGCCAGAGCTGCAACTCGTGCGCGTTTTGCAAAATTGACATCTCCGTAGTATGGGTTTGCATCCGTATCATCCCATCCCGCCCAGAACAGCATCGCGGGTCCAAATCCGTCGAAGTTATACTCGCTGTTGGTTTTGTCCCCATATCGGAGGAAACCGCTTGCTTCTCCTGGTAGATGGTCTATGGAACCGACCATTGCGCTTGATGTTGAAGTGACTTGGTATTCGAGTGCAGTGTGAATAATCTTCAGGGTGTTTGGGTAGGCCACCATGCTGTAGTATTTTCGCTGGTTGCCGAAGATGTGTGTTTCTTGTGGGCCGAAGTTTTTGGATATCGTGCTTGCATTTCCAAGTCCTGTCGATGCGATATCCACGATTCGATCTCGAAGGACCTTGTCATCTGGTGACCAGAGCGTGAATGTAGGTGTTTCGATGACCCCTGCACGGACATAGTGCTGGGCGGCGAACTGTGATTTCGAGAGGACGAGCGGGAACCGCCTTGCACCTATTCTCCAATCGGATCCGAGTTGCATGCGGATAATATCTGTGGTTGCCAAGAAGCTGTCCGGATTATCCGTGGGATACTGGATCCTTCCGTTCTCCGCGGATCCATTTGCGCTGAGGGGAGACAGGAATCCTGTTTCCAGATCTACTTGCGATGCGTTTATGACCCCATCGAGATACAGATCGTATACGCTGCTATCTTGTGGGATATACGCAAAGACATCTCCTTGCGAGAGGGCGTCGACTTTTGTGAGCAGTGAGAAGGGGGCGTAGGCTCCCCAGTAGAGTGCTTCTTGGTCTGTAGCGAAGGTGTACCCTTCGTTTTTGGTGGATCTGACCAGTATGCGGTAGAGCCCTGCCTTTCCTGCGGGCAGCTCGATTGTGTGTTGACCATTGGCTGTGGGTGCTTGCCCGATGAGTGCGTATTGGACGGATGGGTCCTGACCCTTTTTGGTTTTGATTGCCCAGTACAGGATGTCTCCCTCAGGGCCAAGCACGCACACGAGCGATCGGCCCAGTGCCCCACCGCTTGCGTTGTCCTCTGAGACGGTAATCTTTTGGTTTCCGAGCCCATGGTGATAGAACATGATTTGTCGTGTCTGCGTATCCTCTGGGTCTGGCAAATCGTCAATCACCCAGCTTGTGATGCTCTGCCCTGCTGTCGTATCAAGCCAAACGGGCGTGATTGAGTCATGCTCTGCGCTGATGAGTGACTGGGAGTCCAATCCGTTGGCCAGGTCTACCGGAGGGGTGTTGCCATCGAACTGTAGTTCTACATCCCAGGATGATGCGCCGACGACTTGATCTGTTCCCTTTGCCCATCGAAACGCTGCGTATGAAAGATCGCCAAGAATCGAAGTATTCTCATCAAGAATGGTTATATCTGTACTGTCCGTACCATTGGGCGATGGCCAGACAACATCGCGATTTCCGATATCGTTTCCCCAGCCTCGTCCTGCGAGAGTATACATTGCATCTGCACGGGCGTTGCCCATTATTGATCCGCCCGCAGCCCACGCCCCGATGAGCTCTGGCGGTGGGTCAATAGCCCCACCGCCCTTTGCGACGGCAACGGGCGCATAGTAAGTCCCGTCGATCCAGCAGTCTGCGTCGCCTGAGACCTCGTCGTATGACCAATCGATGGTGCGGAATAATCCGTCATCGAGATCGAATGAGATGCGCCAGACACGAGTGCGTTTGGTGGCGGCGCCACCGTCGCCGACGACGAAGTAGAGCTCATCGGTATCATGACGATAGGCAATTGTAAACCCGGCGTAGTCGGACTGATCGACCAAGCTCTGTGTCCAGAGCACTCTTCCTGGTGCATGCGCCCCATTATTGGTCTTGTCGAGTATCTCGTACTCGGACTCTGGAGCGAGCCGAACACGCAAGCGTGCATGCAGGGCTGATCCTGGGTCGGCTGTCGCTCCGCTTGGAAATGCGGCGCACGCATTGAATGGGACGGCTGTTCGGAAGACATCGCCTCGCCCATGGAATCGAAGATAGTCCGAGTCTGTAACACTCGGCACCAGATCTGGTGCCCCGAGGATGGGCTGGCCGCCTCCAATTGGACCAGCAATGTTTGCAAAGGTGATTGCGGTCCCGCTACATAGCAAGCAGGCTGCAGCCATGACGGCCCTCTGACCCAATGATGCTCAGTCCATAACCCTCTTCTCGGTCAATCTCCTACACCTTTATCGCGTACGCTGCGACCTTCAACGCGGCTTCGGCGAACAGGGTGGACTGCTTGCGGCTCCGCAGCGACGACCCGCTGATCCGCTTGATCGCGCTGTTCACACTCTCGCACACCCATCGACGGCCGTACTCAGCCGGACGCATGTCCGCGAAGGCCCGGCGAT
>WFPK01000012.1 GCA_015487555.1 Phycisphaerales bacterium | reverse complement strand
GCTCGGCGTAGGCGTTGTGGGCATGGATGGACTCGAAGTTTTCGGAGCTGATGTCGTATTGGACGACACGATCGTCTTGGTTGAGTCGGATCGCGAGGTCTCGGATAATGTCTTCGACGAACTTGGGGTTTTCGAATGCTTTTTCGGTGACGAACTTTTCGTCGGGGCGTTTGAGCACTGCGTAAACAGGGTGCGAGGCGGCGGCTTCGAGATGCTCGACCAGATCTTCGATCCACATTGTTCCCTCAAAGCGGATTGCTGCTTCGATTCGGCACCGTTGGTTGTGGGCGCCGTATGCCGAGATTTCTTTGGAGCATGGGCACAGGCTTGTTGCAGGTGCTGCGACTTTGATGACGAAGTCCTCTGCTTTTCCATTGGCGGTGCAGGCGAAGGTGACTTGGTAGTTCATCAGCCCGGGTTGTCCGGTGACGGGGGCGGGTTTTTCGATGAAGTAGGTGAATGAGGCTTCGAAATGGGCTTCTTGGGCGTTGAGTCTTTCTTTGATCTTCTTGGTGATTTGCGGGATATCTGTTGGTGAAAAGGCCTGGCACCCGTGGTTGTTGAGGACTTCGAGGAATCGGGACATATGTGTGCCCTTCTTCTCTTTGGGCAACGCGACATACATATTGATCGAAGCCACGGTTGATTGGCTGGCCCCTGCACGGGTGGCGAGCTTCATCGGGTAGACGACATCTTTTACGCCGACCTTGTCGATCGCGACATTACGGGCATCTGAGAACCCTTGGACATCGGGCATGGTTTGGTTGTCTTGGGGGGTATTGTTCACGGCGTTTGGTTCGCAAGTTGGTGATTTGCAACAGGTTGTGTCAGTCATGAGGGTGTGCTTTCTTGAAGAGTGGTGTCTGGATCGTAGGGAGTCGGCAGCGGGGCAACACATGGAGATTCAAAAGTATTTCAAGGCTTATTTCGAGGCATTGGGCTCGGTGAGGGCGGATCGGAGGCGGGTGATCGCTTTGTCGATGGTTTTGGTTTGTTTGCAGAAGGCAAAGCGGACGAAGGGGGCACCTTGGGATGGGTCGCTGTAGAATGCGCTGGGGGGGATGGCCGCGACGCCTGCGTTGATTGGGAGCCAGCGGCAGAGCTCGATATCGCTTGTCAGTCCGAGCTTTTCGGTGATTTGGCGATGCTGGGCCATGATGAAATACGAACCCTGAGGCTGTCGGACGCCGAAGCCCAGCTCGTCGAGGGCCTCGGCGAGTAATGAGCGAGTGTGTGTGTAGTGGGTGAGGAGTTTGTCGATTTCTTCTTGGCCGTGATTGAGCAGTTCGGCGATGCCGTATTGCAACGGGGTGGCGACGGAGAAGGTCAGGAACTGATGGGCCGATCGGATGCCGACGGTGAGGTCTGGTGGGGCAATGGACCATCCGACCTTCCAGCCTGTGAGTGAGAAGGATTTGCCCGAGCTTGAGAGGACGACGGTGCGCTGGCGCATGCCGGGAAGTGATGCGATCGAGCGGTGTGTATTGCCGGGATAGACCAATCGTTCGTAGACCTCGTCGGCGATGGCGATGGCGTCGTGTTTGATGCACAGGGATGCGATCTCGTCGAGTTGGGCGTCGGTGAAGACGACGCCGGTGGGGTTGTGTGGTGTGTTGATGAGGATGGCTTTTGTTTTGTTGGAGAAGGCGTTTGCGAGTTCTTCGGGGCGGTAGGCGAAGCCGTCTTCTGTTGGGTGAAGGGTGACGAAGACGGCTTTGGCGTCGGCCATGGCGAGGCAGGCGCGGTAGGAGTCGTAGTAGGGCTCGAAGATGATGACCTCGTCGGCGGGGTTGATGAGCCCGAGGATGGTCGCCGCGATTGCCTGGGTGCATCCTGCGGTGACGGTGATCTCGGTGTCAGGGTTGGCGTCGATGCCTGTGATTCGAGATGCCCACGAGGCGATTGCTTCACGCAGGGTCTGGGTGCCGGGCATGGGTGCGTATTGGTTGTGCCCTTGGTTGATTGCTTGGATGGCTTGTTTTTTGCCGATGGATGGGCCATCGAAGTCGGGGAACCCCTGGGCGAGGTTGACAGCTTGGTGGGTATTGGCCAAAGCGGTCATTTCGGAGAAGATGGTGGTGCCGAAGGGGGCGAAACGGTGGGCGGTGCTCATGAGGAGAGGATAGTGCGTCTTGGTTGGTTGGGCGCACCATCATGGGGTGTGAAGCGTGTTGGACGAAGAATCTTGCACAAAATCATCCCCGGCGCGAGAGATAGCCGATCCACATTTCGTACGCCTGATGGTGTTCGTATGCTTATCGTGTGTTCTTTGCGTGTGGCTGAGCCGATTGATTCTGATGTCCAAGTTGACGAAATACATCCCGAGCATGTTTCATCGGCGGGTGCTGCTTCTGGGGGTGCTGGTGATTGGGGCGTTTTTGCTCTTGAGCATTCGGCTCGCCTGGATGACGCTGGGGGAGAATGGTGTTCAGTCGCGGGCCGATGCGGGCAAGAGGCTGGTGCGAGAGACCTGGTTGCCGACGGTTCGGGGAACGATTTATGATCGCAAGGGGCGGGTGCTTGCGGGTGATCGGGCATCGTACGACATCGCGGTGGACTATCGGGTGCTTGCGGGTCAATGGGTCTACGAAGATCGGAGCGGGAATCTTCGGGGGGTGGATTTTACTCGGTATGCGGAGATTCTCGCCCGGCGGTACAACGCGGAGATTTGGGATACGCTTGGGGAGGATCAGCAGGAGGCGATTCGCGCGAGCTTTGAGTCTGCTTTGCGTGATCGTGTCGATGCGATGTATCAATATATCAGCGATCAGACGGGCACGCCGATCGAAGAGCTCTTGGCCCGGCGTGATGAGATTGTTGCGCGAGTGAGCAAGATCAAGGCGGGGTATACCCAGCGGACGCGTCAGGCCGAGCTCGATAAACATGCCCAGCGTGGGCATGTGCCTACTGAGGATGATCTCAAGCGGGTCGAGCGGATCGCGGCCCAGCCGATTGTTGAGGAGGTTCGTGCGCACACGCTTGTTGCCGATGTGAGTGATGAGGTTGGTTTTCTGTTTATTCGTCAAGGGGTGCGTAAGACGCCTTTGATTCAGCGTGTGGGCGATGGTTCTGGCGAGGCTGATGGGTCTGGTGGGCGTGAGTTTTTGGTATCGATTTTGCCTGGGTTGTCGGTGGTGGATGCGACGACTCGGATTTATCCGTACAAGGAGATTTCGGTTCGTATCAATCGTTCGTCTTTCCCGCCGCCGTTGCAGGCGGATGTTTTTGAGACGCTTACGGAGGTTGATATTGGTTCGATGATTCTGGGTTCGGTTCGTCCGGGGATTCAGGCGGAGGATGTGTATCGGCGCAAGCAGGCGCTCGAGTATGATGATTTGCTTCGTGCGCGGTCGACGACCGAGAAGGGGACTGATCGCGGGCAGTATATGTATAACGATCGGATCGGTCGTTCTGGGATCGAGCGGTCGTATGAGGATCATTTGCGTGGATTGCGGGGTGTGAGTGTCGAGAATCGGCAGACGGGCGAAGCGATCGAGATTGGTTCAACGCCTGGTCTCGATGTTCATTTGACGCTTGATATTATGCTTCAGGCGCGTATTCGTGCGATTCTTGATCCTCGATTGGGATTGACGCGGGTTCAGTCTTGGCATCATAACGAAGAGCCGACGATGCCGATCGGGACGGAGCTCGATGCGGGTGTGATTGTGTTGGAGGTGGCGACGGGTGATATTTTGGCGATGGTGACGACTCCGGTGCCGCCGAGTGATGGGGATTGGACGCGTCTTGGTGTGCGGAGCGAGCTTGAGAAGCGTCGGTATGAGAAGATTCACACACCTTTTATTCATCGTGCGATCGCGATGCCGTACCCGCCGGGCTCGGTTGCCAAGGCGATTGTTCTCACTGGTGCTGCCAAGTATGGGGTGTATGAGCAGGGTGAGCGGATCGAGGCGACGGGGTATTTGCTTCCTAATCAGCCCAACAAGTATCGGTCATGGATCTGGAAGCAGAACCCGGGTGTGACGCATGAGATGCAACTGGGTCGGCATCCCGACGATATTGATGCGTTGATGGTCTCATCGAATGTGTTTTTCTTTACGCTCGGGCGTCGTCTTGGTGCTTTGGGGATCACCAAGACCTACCAGGACTTTGGGGTGGGCAAGCGGTACAACCTTGGGATTGGGTATGAGTGGGGCGGGTCGATTGGGCGGTTCGGTGGGCCTGGCGATGGTTCGGATTTGAGTCTCGACGATGCGACGCTGATGGGGATCGGTCAGGGCCCGGTGACTTGGACGCCTTTGCATGCTGCCGATGCGTTTGCGACGCTTGCTCGGCAGGGGTATCGCATCAAGCCCAAGCTGATCCGTGATGGACGGGCGCCCAAGGCGACGAGTCTGGATTTGCCTGCATGGTCGGTGCGCGATGCGCTCGAGGGATTGCGGGAGGTGGTGAGCAATGTGGAGTTTGGGACTGGGCGGGCGATCAAGTATGATGAGTTTGGGGCTCATGTCCCGATCTTCAATGCGCCCGGGATTTCGCTCTGGGGCAAGACGGGCACGGCGACGGCCCCGGCGATCCTCTTCGATCCTGATGAGATCGGCGATGAGAACGGGCCGATGGAGCCGATTGTGGTGCGCAAGGGCGATCATTCATGGTTCGTGACACTCGTCGGGCGCGAGGGCGGCGAGCCCGAGTATGCCATTGCGGTGGTGGTGGACTATGCCGGTTCGGGTGGTCGGGTCTCGGGGCCGATCAATAATCAGATTATTCATGCGTTGATCGAAGAGGGATACCTGCCCAAGGTTGGGTCTGAACCGGGCGAGGGGGATCAGCCATGAGCGCGATGCCATCGAAGATTGTCCGGTTGATCCGAGGCGGCGGGCGATCCAACGAGCCGATCACCAAGGCGATCAAGGTTATCAACTATGGGTGGATCACCATCTTTGCGTCGTTGATGCTGACGGTTATTGGGATTTATGCGATTGATCTGGGGATCAACCCGGACGCTTCGATGGATCAGTTCTTAGGTTCGATCGCGTTCAAGCAGCTGATTTTTCTGCTCATCGGGCTGGTTGCGTGCGCAGCGATTGCGTTGCCTCACTACAAACTCGTCTCGGCCTTTGCGTGGTTATTGTTCTTTGTGTGTCTGGGGTTGTTGGTGTTTTTGTTGATTCCTGGGATTCCCAAGAGCATCGTGACGCCTCGCAATGGGGCGCGGTCGTGGATCAATCTTGGGTTTACGGACTTTCAGCCTTCGGAGCTGATGAAGATCGCCTTTGTGCTTGCGGTGGCGCAGTATATGCGGTTCCGCTCGGAGCATCGGCGGTTCAAGGGGTTGATTGTGCCGGGGGTGATCGCGGCGGTGCCGGTGGCGTTGATTACCGTTCAGCCTGATCTGGGGACGGCGTCGTTGTTTATCCCGGCGCTGTTTGCGATGCTGATCGCGGCGGGGGCCAAGCTTCGGCATTTGTCGTTGATCGTGCTGTGCGCCGCGATGGCTGCGCCGATCGGGTATCAGTTTATGAAGCCCCATCAGAAGAGCCGCATTGATGGGCTCGTCAAGCAGTTTCAGGGCGATACCTCGACCCAGTTCGACATCAACTTCCAGGCATCGCGTGCCCAGAGGCTCATCGGGGCCGGGCAAGGGGTCGGAATGAGCGACGAGACCACCCGGGCGATGGTGCGCTATAACGCGCTGCCCGAGCGTGAGAATGACATGATCTTTGCGGTGGTGGTGGCAAGGTTCGGGTTTGTGGGCGGGTTTGTGCTTTTGGTGTTGTATGCGATCTGGGTGGGCGGGGCGTTTGTGGTGGCAGCGAGCTGCCGAGAACCGATGGGCAGGTTGATCGCGGTGGGGATTCCTGCGTTTATTGCGACTCAGGTGGTGATTAATGTTGGGATGAACATCGGGGTGGTTCCTATCATCGGCATCACGCTTCCGTTCCTCAGTGCTGGGGGATCGAGCCTGATGACCTCGTGGCTGATGACCGGATTGATTGTCAATGTGGCTCTGCATCGCCCCAAGCCCCCGTACCGGAGTTCGTTTGAATACGATGATGATGACCATGGACCAGACCCCCTCAAACCCACCAAGCCGTACGGCAAGTCGATCGGATTCTCCGGGCGAGCGTTCACCCGTTGATCTCGAACTCGGTTCATGCACAGCGTGCACGCCTCCTGTTGGATGGGTCGAGCGGTGCAATGAGGCCGGGATCGTCTTCGATGAGGGGGATGTCGAGCAGCTAGGCATGTATCTGGCGATGCTGATGCACGCCAACACGCGGATGAACCTGACGGCGATCCGTGACGAAGAGGCTGCGTGGGAGAAGCATATCTTTGATGCGTTGACCCTAGTGCCGGTGCTCGCTGAGCTTGATGATGGGGCGAGCGTTGTTGATATTGGTTCGGGCGGTGGACTTCCCGGCATCCCGCTGGCGATTGTGATGCCCAAGGTGTGGTTCACGCTTGTCGATGCGACGAAGAAGAAGATCGAGTATCTCGATCAGGTGATTGATGGATTGGGGTTGAAGAATGTACGCGCGATCAACGCGCGGGCTGAGGGGCTTGGTGCGGATCGAGGCGAGAAGACACCAGCGGGTCGTGTTGGCGGGCACCGCGCCCATTATGATGTAGCCATGGCGCGAGGCGTCGGTCAGATCGCAATGCTTGCCGAGTTGACGGTGCCTCTGGTCAAGATCGGCGGATTGGTGCTGATGACCAAGGGGCAACGGGCTGAGGAAGAGCTTGAAGCCGCCAAGGCTGCGCTGCATATGCTGCATACGAATCATGCGGGCACGATCGAGACGCCGACGGGCCGGGTTGTGGTTTTGGAGAAGCAGCGGAAGACGCCGAGGGATTATCCGAGGCGGGATGGGGAGCCGAAAAGGTCGCCGTTGGGGGTTGGGAAGAAGGATGGGAAGAAGACAATGGGCAATGGGCAGTAGGCAATGGGGGAGAGTGGGTTCTACTCTGGGGGGGGGGTGAGGTGAACAAAGAGCATGGTTAGAAAATCCTTCGGATTTTTAACCATGGCACCGGAGAAGAGGGAGCGGTGCGGTGCCGTGGTTAAAATCTCGAAGAGATTTCTAACCACGCAGGGGATACGAAAATGGGATACACTCTCAATCATGCCAGTTCGTCGCTACAACATTGAATCGCAAGCCCGATTCCTCACTTTTTCATGCTATCACAAGCTGCAACTTCTTGGTGATCCTTTTGCCCGCGACCTTCTCGTCACGCAGATAGAAGATCAACGGAAGTCGTTGGGTTTTCGCATGCTCGCATGGGTTATTATGCCCGAGCATGTACATCTGTTGGTCGTGCCTGAACGCGGTGAGGTTGGGGCGGTACTCAAGGCGATCAAGCAAGGCTTTGCCCGTCGATTGCTCGCGAAGTATCGCAAGGAGCAGAACCCGATGCTTGAGCAGATGCGTGATGCGAGAGGCAAAGCCCATGTCTGGCAGCGGGGTGGGGGATATGACCGGAATGTCCGCGATCAGGCAGAACTCGAGAAGTTTGTGGGGTATATTCACATGAATCCTGTGAGCCGTGGTTTGGTTGATCGGCCGATGGATTGGGGGTGGTCGTCAGCGAAAGATTATCAAGGGGGCCAGGGTGTGATCGAGTTATGGCGAGGATAGATCGTATTCTGGTGTCATGGTTAAAAATTCAAAGGATTTTCTAACCATGTCTTCGGAGTGTATCTGAAACGGAAGGTTTTCCAAGAGCGTGGTTAGAAATCTCTTCGAGATTTTAACCACGGCACCAAGATGAGCGTATTGAAGGGCGAGAGAGATTTGAATGCCGACGATTGATCATATCTTGGGAGACGCCGGGCCGGTTGCTGATTTGCTTGGTGAGGGGTATGAGCCTCGGGTTGTGCAGACGACGATGTCGCAGGCGGTTGAACGCGCGATGGCGGAGAAGTCGCATTTGTTTGTCGAAGCGGGGACGGGGGTGGGCAAGAGCTTTGCGTATCTGGTGCCGGCGATGATGCGGGCGATTGAGCATAATGAGACGATTGTGATTGCGACGAACACGATCGCGCTCCAAGAGCAGATTGTGAAGAAGGATATTCCGCTGATCTCTGAAGCCTTGAAGGAGATGGGGGCGTGTAAGTCGGTGCTGGTCAAGGGGCGTGGGAACTACATGTCGATCCGTCGGCTCAAGCTCGCTTCGCAACGCGGGGACAAGCTCTTTGCTGAGAATGCACAGCGCCGGACGCTCGGGGTGATCGAAGAATGGGCGTACGAGACGGAGGATGGGTCGTTGGCGTCGCTGCCTCAGTTGGAAAGGCAGGGGGTGTGGAGCTCTGTGCAGTCGGATTCGACGAACTGCATGGGGCGCAAGTGTCCGCATTACAACGCGTGCTTCTATCAGAAGGCGAGAAGGGAGATGGAGGGGGCGCAGATTCTGATCTGTAATCATGCGTTGTTCTTTTCGGACATGGCGCTGCGGATGATGGGGACGGGGTTTTTGCCGGCGTATGACCATGTGATTCTCGATGAGGCGCATGGGATCGAAGACGCGGCTGCCGATCACTTCGGGTTGCGATTGACCGAGTGGCGGGTGGGGTTCTTACTCAATCAACTCTACAACCCCAAGACGGGCAAGGGGTATCTGGCGAATCTGCATCTGGCTGCGGGTGATATCGAGCCGGTGGAGAAGGCGTATCGGGTGGTGAGCAACGCGCAGGCGTGTGCGGATCGGTTCTTCGATGGGTTGTATCGGCTGAGCAAGTCGGGCAGGCTGGTCAATGGGCGGATGCGTGAGCCCGGGATGATTGTTGATGAGTTGTCGCAGGCGATGAATGAGCTTTCGATTCGGCTCAAGCGATTGCGTGAGTTGGTCAAGACGGATGCGGATAAGTTTGAGTTGAATGCATTTGCGATCCGGGCAGCGGAGATTGGGGATCAGGCCGATGCGTTGATTGCGCAGACGGTCAATGACTGTGTGTATTGGGTGGAGGTGAGCGAATCGCGTGGGGGGAGAGGCGGGCCGAGGGTGACGCTGGCGTGCTCGCCGGTGGAGGTTGCGCCGATTTTGAAAGAGCACTTGTTCGGAGGCGATGCGTCGGTGGTGATGACGAGTGCGACGCTGACCACGCGGGAGATTGAAGAGGATGAATCGGACGAGCACGCCGAGACGGCCTTTGCGCATATTCTGGGTCGATTGGGCGCGGAGGGGTCGAAGACCTTGCAGCTCGGGTCGCCGTTTGATTATGCGAATCAGGTGAAGGTGCTGGTGGATGTGACGGTGCCGAATCCGGGGAGAGGCCAAAGATACCCCCTCCGCCCTTCGGGCACCTCCCCCGTCGGGACGGGGGAGGGACAAGAGACTTTCGAGGATGCGATTGTGTCGCGGGTGCGGGATCAGGTGATCAAAACCGATGGCGGGGCGTTTGTGCTCTTTACGAGTTTCAAGCTGTTGTATCAGACGAGCGATCGGCTGACGCGGGAGTTTGAAGAAATGGGCATGGGGGTGTGGACGCAGGGCAAGAGCGGCTCACGGACGGAGATTCTCGACGAGTTTCGGCAGCATGCTCGGGGCGTACTGTTCGGGGCAGCGAGTTTCTGGCAGGGGGTCGATGTGCGTGGTTCGGCGTTGCGGAATGTGATTATCACGAGGCTGCCGTTTGAGCCTCCGGATCGCCCGATTGTCGAGGCCCGGTGCGAGCGGATCAAGCAACTCGGAGGTGACCCGTTCAGGGATGATTCATTGCCACGAGCTGTCATCCGGTTCAAGCAGGGGTTTGGGAGGCTGATCCGATCGGCGAGCGATGAGGGGCAGGTGGTGGTGCTTGATCCGCGGATTGTGAAGACGGGGTATGGCAAGTCGTTTGTGCGGGCGATTCCCAAGGGGATCGAGATTCAGCGGGTGGGGGAAGGGAATAGGGAATAGGGAAGAGGGAAGAGTGGGGCAAAAGAGGCAATTGGGGGATTGCTGCGCTATCCTCTTTGTCCGTCCGATCGGTGATCGAATCGGGCGAATGAATGGAGATACGACCATGCTTGGACGCGTTTTTAAGGCTTATGACATCCGTGGGGTGTACCCTGATTTGCTGACTGATTATATGGCCTGGCAGATCGGGTGTGGGAGTGCCAAGTTCTTGCTCAATGATGCGGAGCAGGACGGGGAAGCGACGCCGATGATGCGCAATGTGATTATTGGGCGCGATATGCGGGCATCGTCGCCCAAGTTGTCCGAAGAGCTCATCCGTGGGATCACCTCGGCGGGGGCATCGGTGATTGACTTGGGGCTGATTGATACGCCGATGATGTACTTTGCGATCAACTACCTTGATGCCTCGGGCGGCGTGGTCGTGACGGCTTCGCACAACCCGCCTCAGTATAACGGGTTCAAAATCTCCAAGCGCAAGGCCAAGCCCGTGGGTGAGACGACGGGTTTGGATATTGTGCGCAAGAATGCGGCGATGGTGGACAAGAACCTGACGCCTCAACCCGGGACGAGCGTCGATCAGCGTGATCTGTGGGATGCTTATGCCAAGCATGTCAAGAAGTTCCTTGATTTGGGCGATCATGACGACAAGAACCCGCTGCGGATTGTGGTCGATGCGTCCAACGGGATGGCGGGGACGATGTGTCCCAAAATCTTCGGGCGCAATGGCGAAGCGACCGAAGGGCTTGAAATCGTCGAAATGAACTTCGACAATGTTTCAGGTGAATATGCCCACGAGCCCAATCCGCTCGTGGCGGCGAACCTGGAGTCGCTTCAGGCCAAGGTGATCGAGGAAGGTGCCGATCTGGGGTTGTGTTTTGATGGTGATGCAGATCGGTGCGTAGCGGTTGATGAGAAGGGCCATATTGTTGCGTGCGATATCATGACCGCGTTGCTGGTGCCTTACTTTCTTGAGCAGAAACCTGGAGCTGCGATTATTTATGATTTGCGTTCGACCAAGGCGGTGAAGGAAGAGATCGACAAGCACGGGGGCAAGGCGCTACGGGGTCGGGTGGGGCATGTGTTTATGAAGCAGCTACTCGCCGAGAACAATGGAATCTTCGGCGGCGAGTTGTCCGGACACTTCTACTTCCGCAAGAATTTTAATGCTGACAGCGGCGCGATCGCGATGGCGACTTTCTTGTCGGTGCTCGCAGCGTCGGACAAGCCGATGTCGGAGCTGGTCAAGCCTCTGATGCGGTATGTGCAGTCGGGCGAGGTCAATTTTGAGAATGAGGAAGCCGATCTGGCGCTCGAAGGCGTGATGGAGCTTTATACCGAGCGAGGCGATATCGACGAGCTCGATGGCGTCACGGTGGATTGCTTCGAGGAGGAAGGCTGGTGGATGAATATCCGCAAGTCGAACACCGAGCCTCTGCTGAGGCTCAATATCGAAGCCAAGACCCAAGAGATTCTCGACGAGGTGTATGCCGAGGTTTCGCCGACACTTGGCACGAAGGTGGATCACTGAGGGAAGGGGCGGAAGAAATCCTGCAATTGTCCGCGTGATCCTCTATAATGGAGCATGGGTGCATCGGATGCGCCTTGAGCTTTCCCTTTGCGGAGTCAGTGGATGAATCTTTCGCAGTTCTTTGAGCATTGGTCGATCGTTGAAAATCCCTTCCGAGGTGAAGAGGCTCGGCATGATTCGATCTTTGCGCGCATGGGGATCAACCCGAACCTTGCTCGGTCGTCGATTGCCGACGAGGGGGTTCCTGGGGATCAGTCGTTGGCCAAGCCTTTGACGCCGAGTGTGCATTCAGACTTTGAGAAGATCATGGGCGAGCTGGATCAGCCTTCGACTTCGATTGTGTTCGGGGAGAAGGGTGCGGGCAAGACGGCGATCCGGCTTCAGATCGCGGGGCGGATTGATCGGCACAACCGCGAGCATCCCGGTCGTAAGATTTTTATGATTCCTTATGATGATCTCAACGCATCACTCGATAAATATAAGGAGCAATCGCATGTGAAGGGTGATGCCAATCCATTCGAGGGGATGAGGCTGGTCGATCATATGGATGCGATGATTTCGATTGGGGTTGGGCGGGTGCTCAATGCGATTTTGCCCGGGCCTACGAATCCGCCGCCTGCGAACCTTGGGGATCATCCTGCCAAGCGGGTGCGCAAGCTTCCCGCTGCGGTGCGTCGGGATTTGTTGCTCTTGCAGGCGGTGTACGACACGAATGATCCCAATGGGCAGCGCACGACGCAGCTGCGCCAGTTGCTCAGGCTTCCCGCGGGTGGATTGGGCGCGATTGTGGTGATCGGGCTTTGGATTGGGTGGGTGCCCGCGGTGGCGTTGTTCTTGTGGGCGCGGATTTACGCCGGGTTCGATGGGGCATTGGCGACGGCGACCGATGTCGGATCGGGGATTTTGTTCTTGGCGTGGGGCGCATTATTGGTCAAGGCGTTCTTGTTGGATCGGCTTGTGGTCAACCGGGTTGCGGGGAAGGTGGCCAAGCAGCTTCGGATGGTGAATCGCCCGATGAGCGGGTATCTGGGTTCGATTCGGCGTCTGAATCGGTCAACGCTCAACTCTGGCGAGCTGCCGACGAGCGGGTCTGACGAGCAGCGGTACGCGATGTTCGCTCGGCTCAAGCGGGTGATCGAGGCATTTGGATTCACCGGGATTTTGATCGTGATTGATCGGGTCGATGAGCCCACGCTGGTCAATGGGGATGCGGATCGGATGCGTTCGATTATCTGGCCGATGTTCAATAATAAGTTTTTGCAGCTCGAACGGGTGGGGATCAAGATGCTCCTGCCGATCGAGCTTCGCCATGCGCTGTTCAAAGAATCGAGCGCGTTCTTCCAAGAGGCCCGGCTTGACAAGCAGAACATGATCGAACGGCTCAGCTGGACGGGGGCGAGCTTGTATGATCTGTGCAATGCGCGTCTGGGCGTGTGTCGGCCTGCCAGCGCTGATCCGATCTCGCTGATTGATCTGTTTGCTCAGGATGTGTCACGGAGCGATGTGGTCGATGCGTTGGGCGCGATGCAGCAGCCTCGCGATGCGTTCAAGTTGATGTATCGTGTGATCTCGGAGCATTGCTCGAGCGTGACAGCGGAGGATGGTGCTTGGCGGATTGCCCGCCATACGCTTGAGTATGTCAAGCGCGAGGAGGCCGAGCGGGTGATGCAACTCCAACGCGGGATTCGCCCGGCCTAGCGATTGACAAAGCAGTTTGTATATGGTATGCTCATTGTCGTGTTTGTTTTTAATGCAGTAGAAGGGTACAAGAAAAGGATTTGTCATGATATTGTCATGATATTGTCATGATATTGTCAAAGCGTCAAAGCGTCAAAGCGTCAAAGCGTCAATTTTAGTCTGATTACTATTGTTCTATCGATTTTCACATTGCTCAGTCCATAACCCTCTTCTCGGTCAATCTCCTACACCTTTATCGCGTACGCTGCGACCTTCAACGCGGCTTCGGCGAACAGGGTGGACTGCTTGCGGCTCCGCAGCGACGACCCGCTAATCCGCTTGATCGCGCTGTTCACACTC
>WFPK01000011.1 GCA_015487555.1 Phycisphaerales bacterium | reverse complement strand
GCCCCCTCTTCTCACCCCAGCCGCCCCTGGATCGTCTCAGCGACTCTCAAAGCATCGAGAATCGCGTTTTCGACCGCAGGCAGGGCCCAGTTGTCCTGGTTCACGAAGTGAACGGATTCTCGGTATGGGCTGGCGATAAGCTCATGGGTTCCATTGGCCAAGAACCCGACCTTCGCCAAAGGCAGCGCATGCCCCCACCGGGCAAACCGAATCTCCATCACGCTCGACTCAGGCAACCCCACCAGAGCAAGCGTTCCGCGGAGCTTCTTGGCCAGTGCCTGCCCGTAGGCCTCGATCGGATCCCCAAGCGCCAGGGTGAACCGGGCGCTCTCAAAGGGCAAAGGCCAATACAGCGTGAGCACACTCGGACGCGCCGGAAGCCCATTGGCATGAGGCCCGGGAGTAAACGACCCGTTGAGCACATCGGTATACCGCCAGAACTGCGCCGCTTCCCCATCGGACATTGGAAAGTCTTCTGGATGCTCAAGCAGGAAAATATCGTAAAAATCAAGCGGAATCGGACGATCGATCACCACATTGGCCACCAGATACGCCCGCCGATTGAGCCTCATCGCCCCGTACCGATCGGGCTCGTCTGCTTCAAGATTGTCAATGATGTGCCGGGCGATGTTTTTCGGACACGCCATCACCACCTCTTTGGCCAACAACGAAGCAAACGACCCATTGGGCTCGACCCAGCTCACCAGCGATCGCCCGTCGGGCTCGATCCGAAGATCCACCACCCGGCGCCCCGGGCGAAGATGCGGCCCATGATCCGGATCCACTTTGTCGAGCGCGTCAATCTGATCCCAAAGCCGATCGGCCATCCACGCATTACCCCCCGGGAGCACCCAGCGCCCAAACTCCTCAGCAGCCAAGAAGTTCCACCCCAGCGTTGCCGAGATTTCCTCCCAGCCACCCGCAAAGGATGAATAGCAATACGACTGGATCGCAGCAGCCAACGCGGCAGGCACCGGCATCCCCATCTCCTGCTCGATGTGCTCACGCAGACTCAGCCGATCAAGCTCGAGCATCCAAGGCTCGGCGAAGGGCACATCGGGATAGTTCGACGCCATGGCATTGACCAGCGTGCGATACGCCTCATACGCCGGGATATCCGCCTTGGGCACACCCATCCCCGCCCAGATATCCTCGTTGATCTTCCCATCAATCTCCACCGGCGAAGGATTGCCATCAACCCGGACCACCTTGTCGAGCCCGAGCTCACGATAAAACCCATCGAGCAACGAACCCTTGTCAGGCGTAATGAAATACGCACTTCCAAGCGAGAACTCCGCACCCTCGATCGTTCCGCCTTGGGCGTTGCCTCCGAACCGATCATGGAGCTCGAACACCACCGGGTTGTATTGGCGCAACAAATACGCCGAGGCGAGCCCCGAGATCCCGCCCCCAATCACCACCAGATCAATCTCCTCTTGGGGCAAAGGCGGCGACCCACCCGGGAAATCATTCTGCTGCGAGTGGAACGGGATGTCATCGCCGAAATCATCACCCTCGAACCACGCCTTGAACGGAAACCCACCGATCATCCGAGGCTTGGGATCAAAGCTCCGCACCCCCAACGGCCGCGAGCCCTTGAGCGCATCGAAAGACCCGCCCAACACACCTGTTTGTCCGGATTCACCCCCCTCCCAGCTCAGCCCTTTTCCCAATCCTGCTCCGAGCATCGGGCCCATGGCGCCAAGGGCGAACACACCAAGCCCGCCACGCAAAATCGCTCGCCGTGTCTGCATGCTTCTGTCCTTCATTTGTTGTCAACCAGTCGTTGTCAGCCTGGAACCTGCACCCCAGGCAATGGATATTTCTATGGTGTTCAATCCTGCCTGTATGTCAAGGAATAAATCGTCATGCCTCGCGTATAGTCCTCCCATGACCTCTTTTTTCAATGAACTGTGGATGATCCTCACCGAATCTTCCCTCTGGCTCCTCTTCGGCTTCCTTCTCGCCGGGGTCGTCCATGTCCTGGTCCCCCGCGAATGGATGTTCAAACACCTCGGCGGCAAAGGGATCGTTCCACTCATCAAAGCCTCGCTTCTGGGCATCCCCCTGCCGTTGTGCTCGTGCGCGGTGATCCCCGTCGCAGCGGGGCTGCGCAAACAGGGGGCAAGCAAGGGCGCCAGCGCCGCCTTTGCCATCTCGACGCCTCAAACCGGCGAAGAATCCATCCCCCTCACCTGGGGACTCTTCGGCCCGGTCTTCGCCCTGGCCCGCCCGATCATCGCCGTCATCACCGGGCTCGTCGCCGGCATCCTCATCGACCTCACCCACCGCAACGAGCATGATGCCGACATTCAGGATTCGGCTGCCGATTCCATCGAAGACCCCAACGCCATCGGGCTTTCAATCACCAACCCCGACGAAGCATCAGCCGCCGTCGCCAAAATCGAGAAACGCGAAACCGGTTCGTGCTGCTCATCAACACCCAAACCCGCTGAGGGTTCGTGCTGCTCATCCAAACCAAAGCAATCCACCAGCTCGTGCTGCTCATCCAAATCTGAACCAACAGCCGACTCATGCTGCTCATCAAAGAAACCCAAAGCAGAGCCCGCGGAAGAGTCCTGCTGCTCGTCAACGCCTCAGAAAACCAAACTCGGTTTCATCGGAGGCACCCGCGAGTCCTTCCGCTATGGCTTCGCTGTTATGCTTGTCGACCTGGCGATCTGGTTGAGCATCGGGCTCGTCATGGCCGCCGTCATCGGCGCCGCTGTGCCTCCAGGATGGTTTGAAGAGCACATCGGCTCGGGGATCGTCCCCAAACTCGTGATGCTCCTCGTCGGAATCCCCCTCTACATCTGCGCGACGAGCTCGACGCCCTTGGCATTTTCCCTCGTCGTCGCCGGGCTCTCGCCGGGCGCTGCACTGGTGCTGCTCTTGTCAGGCCCAGCGACCAATGTCGCGACCATGAGCTGGCTCATCAAAGACCTGGGCATGAAGGCTTTGGTCATCTACCTCGGCGTAATCGCCGGCATCGCCTTGGCTGCCGGGATCATCTTCGATATGTTCTTCCTCCACCTCATGCCCCCGCTGGCCGAGATGGCTGCCCAGCACGAGCATGGCGTCCCCCTCCTGAGCGTCAAAGGCATCGCCGCTGCCATCTTCATCCTCCTGATGGCCTGGGCACTGGGACTCAAAGCCCGCCAATGGATCGAATCCAAATCCACCGGCAAACCAACCGCCGGCGGGTGCTGCTGCTCGTAAGATTAGGCAATAGGATTCTATTTCTGACTCCTCCCTGCGCCCCCCCCCTCTTTTCTGCGCCTTTGCGTATCCTCCGCGCCTTCCGTGTACAAAAAAACACCCCGGACTTCTCCGAGGCGTCGAATCATTCCTTCTTCTAACTGCTCAACTCCGCTCAACAAGATCCGCGAGCAACCTCGCGCCAAACCCCGTGGGCCCAGCGCACATAAACTCATTGTCCTTCTTGATCGCATGTGTCCCCGCGATATCGAGATGCGCCCACTTGACGCCCTCTTCAACAAAGTGCGTCAAGAACGCCGCCCCTTGGATCGGGTGTGCCTCGCGGACTGGTGCCGAGTTGAGGATATCAGCGATCGGCGATTTCATCATCGCGTTATACTTCGCATGGTGAGGCATCCGCCACAACGCTTCGCCCGTCGCATCGGCTGCCTCTTCGAGCTTGGCGCGAACCCCGTCGTCATCGCACCACATCCCGCCGAAGACCGATCCCAGCGCGACGACAATGCCGCCGGTAAGCGTAGCGACATCGACGACATATTCCGGGTTTTCCTTCTCGCACGCCCAGCAGAGCCCGTCGGCGAGCACCAATCGCCCCTCAGCATCGGTATTGGTGATCTCGACGCTCACGCCATTGCGGAAGGTCAGGACATCATCGGGGCGATACGCCTCGTCGGAGATTGAGTTCTCAGCGCTCATCAGCAGCGCGACCACCGGGCGATTGGGTTTGATGACATTGGCGATGATGTGCATCGCGCCAAAGACGCCGCACCCGCCGTCTTTGTCTCGTTTCATCCCGACCATCCCGCCGCCGACCTTGATCGAGAGCCCGCCCGAGTCATAGCTGATCGTCTTGCCCACCAGCACGATCGGCTTCTTGGACTTGCCCCGCGCGGGCGTGTATTCCAGCCGAATCATGCAAGGCTGATTCTCCGAAGCCTTACCGACATTGATCAACCCGGTCAGCCGTTCGTCTTCGAGTTTCTTGCCGCTGAAAACCGTGCACTTCATGTTCCCGCTCTTGCGTGCCATCTTCTTGGCCTCGCTGGCGATCCACATCGGCGTGGCGATATTGGGAGGCGTCTGCGAGAGTGTCCGCGCGATATTGGTCCCCTCTGCAAACCCAAGCCCACGCTCGGCCCCATCATTGAACGCATTGCAACAGCTGCGCACCGTGAGCTTGCCCTTTGGCGTCACATCGGTCGCCGAGCCGCGCAATGAATCATACGACCACGACAACATACCCAATCCCTCGCCGATCATCGCGCCAGCAGCGAACGGATCGACCGCGTCCGATTTCTTGAGCTTCTTGAGCGCTTTGCAGATCTGGAAGTTCGCGCTCGTCGCCTTGGCTTTGGCGATTGCCCGCCCAGCAACGCCGCCCGCTTTGCGAAGCGTTCCCGCCTCGAACCCTTCGCGAGATCCGAGCCCGACGATCAACGCCCGCTCGTATCCATTCGATCCGTGCACCTCGATGACCGACCCGATGCTCCCATTGGCCTCGGCCCGCTTGGTCGCGTTGACCAGCGAACCGTCGCCATCGAGCGCCTTGGTTTCGGTATTGAGTTTTTCATCTGCGAACTGCCCAACGACAAGTACGCTTGCCTTACCCTTCGACGCAACTTTGATCGATTCAAACATACACACAGCTCCAATGGTTCGTGGTTCATGAGGGGATCTGAGAGGAAACAACGGGCGAAAACAACACAACACCCACCATGAGCCTATCGCCGTGCCTTGCGTTCTTCAATGAGCACCTTGGCTTCGCCCGCGATATAAAAGCTGCCCATCAGCAAGATCAGGTCATTGCCCGTCACCGCTCGGGCAGCATCATTGAGCGCATCGCGCACGCACGCCTTCGACTCGGCCATCGCTTTGCCGTGTATACGCTCGCGGAACCTGCTCAAAAGCTCGTCGGGGTCCATCGCACGCGGATTGCTCGCCGCTTTCGTAAACAAAACCTTGTCCGCACCACGATCAAGCTCGCGGAGCATCGCATTGACATCCTTGTCCCGCGCACACCCGAAAATCACAATCAATGAGTCGTAATCAAGATGCCCGCCCGCCGCCTTGAGTGTCTCACGAATACTCTCGGGCGTGTGCGCACCATCAATATAAACCTGAGGCTTCTCAAGAACACGCTCAAGCCTCCCCTGACGATTGATCCGCTCGAGACCCGCCGTCACCATCCGCTCGGGCAAATCAAACCCATGGCTACGCAACTCGATGATAATCGCCAACGCCAAACCACAGTTGTCCGCCTGGTGCATCCCAAGCAAAGGCACCGACATATGCTCAAACCCGTCCTCATCCTCACCCACACACACCCGCGCATGAGGACCACGGCCAACCCCGGACTGGAACCGACAAGTATACGAAACCTCATCGCCCAAAAACTTGAGCTCCGAATCCGCCGCCCTGGCATGCTCCTGGAACACACAAGTCACCTCATCATGCTGAGGCGTCGAGATCGTCACCGCCCCAGACTTGATGATCCCCGCCTTTTCCGCAGCAATCGACGCGAGCGTGTCGCCAAGAATCTGCGTGTGCTCAAGATGAATCCGTGTCAGCCCGCAAACCCTCGGCGACACCACATTCGTACAGTCCAAACGCCCGCCGATCCCCGTCTCAAGCACCACCAGATCAACCGCCTGCTGCGCAAAGACCACCAGAGACAACGCCGTGAGCAACTCAAAGTAAGTCGCCATCCCATGCTCGGCTTCAACCGCAAAGGCTGCATCCCGACACAGCTCGAGCGCACAATCAAAGAGCGATTCCTCGATCGGCACCGAACCAATCCGTACCCGCTCGCGCACATCGACCAGATGCGGACTCGTGAAGATCCCCGTGGTGTACCCGCAGGCTTCGAGGGTGCACTCGAGCATATTGCACACCGAACCCTTGCCCTTGGACCCGGCGATATGCACAATCTCAAGCCCATCGTGCGGATTCCCAAGCTCGCCCAGCAACGCCCGCATCCGATCGAGCTTCCAGACCTCGTTCTCCACCTTGTCAGGACGAACACACTCGACATTGACTCGACTATCGAGAAACTCAATCGCAGCCTGGTGGTTTGCAAAGGCACCACGAGATACACGCCTGGATCGTTTTCGGATCGCTTGCTTTTCCGTAGACACCGCTGCGCAACGCCCCGATGCGGCGCCCGTCTCCGATGCTGATAACTTGCTCATGCTCAGATCGTAGCCGAACCCGGAATGAACACAAGATGTTTTTGCCGAAACTGCTCGCCTACATCAAGTTTTTATCGGCCCCACCCTCAAGAGCGCTCTGCCGATTGCACCATCAACGCCTTCATATCCGCCACCGCCCGCCGAAGACCAACATACACCGATCGACACACAATCGAATGCCCAATGTGCAGCTCATCAACCCCGTCCATCGCTGCGATCAAATGAACATTGTGATAGTTGAGCGCATGCCCCGCATTGAACCGCATCCCCAGCTCCCGAATCACACACCCCGCCTCTTCCACAAGCCCGAGCTGATCTTTGAGCTCTGCCTTACGCAAATCCCCCCCACATTGCGCAAAGGCATGGGCATAAGGACCGGTGTGCACCTCGCAGACATCAAAGCCCGCCGCTGCCGCTGCCCGCACCTGCTCGACATCTGGATCAATAAACGCGCTGACGATCATCCCCCCCGCTTTGAGCCGACTGACCACCGCCCCGAGCCGATCGCGCTGCCCGAGCACATCAAGCCCGCCCTCAGTCGTCACCTCGCGGCGTCCCTCAGGCACCAACATCGAAGTGTGAGGCGATACTCTGCACGCAATCCCCACCATCTCATCCGTCGCAGCCATCTCCAGATTCAGCTTCACCTTGACCAATCGACGCAAGAGCTCGACATCCCGATCCGTGATGTGCCGACGGTCTTCGCGCAGATGCACCGTGATCCCATCAGCCCCCCCGAGCTCGGCCTCATGCGCTGCCCGCACCGGATCAGGTTCACCACCACCCCCCATCGGATCAGGCTCCCCCGGATACCGCGCCTGCCGAAGCGTCGCGACATGATCGATATTGACACCAAGCTGAATCATGGGGGATTGTAGGAAAGGATCAGGGGTCAGGGATCAGGGATTGGGGATCGGGCTTCCTGCCCCTCCCTACGCCGAGGATTATGCACCATTCGGCGCCTGTTCGGCATTGAATCTACAAAGAATCGCGTCCATACTTGGTCTCTTTTGCACGGAGAATCAAGCATGGAACGCGATCTTTGGACTCAGATAGTAGCCGCCCTCAAAGCCCTGCCACCTCGGCGGCCAAGAAACTCGACCTACTCAAGCAACGAGGTCCTCGCCGTCATCCTCTGGGCGGCGCTCCACGATCGGCCGATCTCATGGGCGTGCAAACGAATCAACTGGCCATACCAAGCATGGCGAAGAAAGCTCCCAAACCAATCCACTATGAGCAGAAGAATGCGCGATGAGTTGCTCGTCGATGATCTCAATAAAGTCATCGAGCGTGTCCAACGCAAGCTCCCCCACGCCCGGCTCTTGCTCACCGATGGCAAGAGCTACAAACTCGAAAGACGATCAAATGACAAAGAAGCAAAGATCGGCTGGGCATCGGGTGGATGCGCCAAAGGCTACAAACTTCATGTGATGGTCGATCAAGGGCATCGGCTGCTGGGCTGGGCACTTCACCCTATGAATCACGGGGAAACGACAGCCTGCGCGAAGATCATCGAAGGGATCGCCAGGCAAGATCGCAAGAAGATTCTCGTCGGCGACGCGGGCTACAGCTCGAATCCATTGCACGCGATGGCGGCCCAACGCAACATCCGTTTGATCGCGCCGCGTGCCAAGCCTGGAACGAAACTGGGCAATCGCAAGCACCATCGTGATCGGCTCGCGAGCGTGCGGTTGACAGAAGAGCGTGGCGGGTGGATGTGGCGTATGCTCCGCTCCATGCGGCGTGGTGTGGAGCGTTTTTTTTCTGGGCTAGTGACTTCATGTGTGGGTGCTGGGCACCTGCCGAGTTGGGTGCGTACTTTACGAAGGACGCGGCTGTGGATCGGCGCCAAACTCGCCATCAACGCCGCAAGGATCGCGAGGAATCATGAGATTCATGCATAATCCTCGCAGGCGCGGGGGAGGGGCAGGAAGAATCCCAATCCCTAATCTTCCCCATTCCCCATTGCCCATTGCCTATTGCCCAATCCCTCTCCCTACTTCCTCACCCGAGCAATCGCCCGATCAAGCATCTTCACCTGATTCTCACGCAGTGTCGGCCTCAACGCTTCGAGCACCCCCACCGCGCCCCCAAGCGATCGCTTGCGCAGGTGCATCGCCAAATCTTCCGCATCCTGAATCTTTTGATGGCTTCGGAGATTGGCCCGCAACAACGCCTCGATCCGCGATTGCTCAGCAGGATCACTCGATGTCCGAGACAACACATAAGGCGAGGCAAGCCAGAGCAAGTCCTGCATCAAAGGCTCGATCTGCCCCATCGCACTGAGCCGTTCGTAGGCATCAATCAGATGGATATATTCACCAACCCGGAACAACGCCGGGATCGACGCCTGGGCAATCCCAGCTTCAAAAGCTTCAGGCCTATCCTTCATCAACGCGATCGCGATCCGCGCCACCGCCTCATCGCGCCCAAGGAGCGACAAATCCACGATCGCCCCTTCAAAGTCCTCTTCTTTGAGCCGTTCCTTGTACCGCAGTTCGAGATCAACCGCTCCGGGGAGCTTGACCTCGCCGCTGGCCCGCCGACCACCGGGCCCGATCGTCACCAGCGGATCGCCCAGCACCGTGATCTTCCAGACCTGACTCTTATCGAAGTGCACCGCAGCAGCAAAGGCCACCGAACCCGCCAGCCGATGCGCAACGGCCGGGGTGGGCACAAAGCCCTGTAAAAACGGCTCGTCCACCGAACCGGCATACACAAACACCCCCCGCTCGAGCAATCGCCCACCCACCGTGTTGCGATTCATCGGCGACTGCAACGAAAACGAATGCACAAGATGCAACGCCATCGGCACTTCGAGTATCGGCATATGCCCAGGCTTGCCCGACCCATCGACCGCGCCGGGCAAATCAAACACATTCGATGCCCCCTTCGAGTTCATCAGAAACAACCCTGCCGACCCCTCATCGCCGAGCGATTCGCCCACCGGCCGAACCATCCGAAACTTCCAATCCTTGAGCGTATTGCGGGGCCGATCGTTGAGCTCGACCACAAGCCCCGCCGATTCGAGCGCCTTGCCCGCCTCGGTACCATCGTATTGGTCCCAAGGCTGCCCGCCAGCATACCCATCCCATACAAACCCGTTGTCGATCGACAAGAACAGGCTGCACATCGCCTGGTATACGCTGCGCGATTCGTTCCCGATGATCTGCCCGCACCACGCCCACCGCTTGCCCGTGCCATTGGAACCCATGCGTCCGATCCGATCCGTCGTGGCGAACCGATCGCGAGCCCCGCTGCCGGATTTGATCATCGTCCCGGTATTGACCGCCAGGGTGATCGCATCAATATCATCGCCGATGCCTTCCCACGATCGCCCGGTTGCCCGAGCTGCCCGTTCGATCGCCCGCTCGAGCGCATCAGCATCGGCGATACTCATCGGCTGATACACACTCGAAGGCTTCTGCACAAACGAAATCGGCTGAAACCGACCCGCTGCCAGTGCCAACGCTGCAGGCCACGCCGAATCATTCACATCCGTCACCACCATCCCCGGGCTGATGATCCCTTCCTCACCCAGCGCATCGAGCGCTGCCTGCCAATCGGGCTTCTGCTCATCGAGCGCCTTACTCAGCACCTGCTCGAAGATGTCCTGCTTTTTCCCACGATCACCGACCCACTCGGTCGCCGAGCTTCCGACAAGCTCGATCACACGCTCGGGCTTGAACGCGCGCACAAACCGTGCGATGTCCTCGTGCGATTGGACAGTCCCGTCATCCCACAAAACCGGGAATCGCACCGTCTTCTCCCACCCCGAGATCGCCAGGAGGTAGCTCTTGGCATCTTTGACGATCACCACCGTAGGCACCACGATCTGCACCCGTTCGAGCACCCCGGCGCGAAGCCCTGCCCGTCGAATCGCAGGCTGATCCTGAATCTGCGCGAAAATATCCGCAAGCGTCCCCGCACCCGCACCCACACCCGACCCCGCACCAGGCGGATTTGAAGGCTTGGACGCACCCGGCACCGCTGCAGCAGGCTCGTCGGCCCCGGCCCCGGCCCCACCATCAGGATCGGCAAGGGCCGATGAAAAAACCAACGAACAAGCCAAAGCCACGAGATGAATGTGTAAACGCATACCCCATCCTACAACCTCCCCGCCTCCAAAGTTCAACGCATACACTCATATCTATGCCTTCGATCACCCCATCCGAGTTCCTCGCCACCTTCAAAGAGGCCCGTCGGGCCAACGACGACCCATCCCCGAGCACCCGCATCGTCATCCCCATCGCCATCCGCGTGCTGGCCGATCAGCTCACCCCGGTATTGGCCTACCGCCGACTCGTCTCGAGCGATCAGCGCACCGCCCCCTCCTTCCTCCTCGAATCAGTCGAAGGCGGCGACCAACAAGGCCGATACTCCATCCTCGGTGCCCACCCCGCAATCGAACTCGCTGCCAAAGCCAATGCGGTCACCATCACCGATCATCGTGCCCATCCCGCCAAAGAACGCATCGTCACAACCACCGACCCGCTCGAAACCCTCCGCGCGATGAGTAAAGATTGGCACCTGGCCACCCCCCGGGCCTCCACCGATCGCAGCCTCTTGCCCAAATGCATCCTGGGCGGATGGTTCGGCTACGCCGGGTACGATTCGGTCCGCTACGCCGAGCCGACCAAACTCAGCCTCGAAAACGCCCCGCCCGACGATCGCAACCTGCCCGATCTGGCCTTCGGGTTCTACGACGAACTCGTCATCTTCGATCATGTCGACAAGCTCGTCCACCTCGTCAAGCTCGCCTTCATCAGCCCCGACGACGATCCATTGGCCATCCACACCCAGGCCCTCGAATCCCTCGATGCGCTGGCCAAGCAGGTCCAGGAGCACTCCAAGCCCCTGCCGTTGGGTCGCGTCGCGCGTGTTGAATCCTCCAAGAACACCCCCATGCCCTGCAACACCACGCGCGAAGAACACAGCGCGATGATCGAAAAGGCCAAAGCCTACATCCGCCAGGGCGACATCTTCCAGGTCGTCCTCGGGCATCGGTTCGAGCGACGGGCCAACGCCGATCCATTCGATGTCTACCGCGCCCTGCGAGCCGTCAACCCATCGCCCTACATGGTCTACATGCAAACCCGCGGGTGCATCCTCGTGGCCTCAAGCCCAGAAATCCTCTGCCGCGTCCGCAAGGACGCCGACAACAATCGCCTGATCGTCACCAACCGCCCACTGGCAGGCACCCGCCGACGCGGGCGCACCGCCGACGAAGACCAGGCAATGGAGCGCGACCTGCTCGCTGATCCCAAAGAAATCTCCGAGCACTCGATGCTTGTCGATCTTGGACGCAACGATGTCGGCGTCGTCGCCGAACCGGGCACCATCGAGCTCTCCAAACTCATGCACATCGAGCGCTACTCCCATGTCATGCACATCTCCTCGACCGTCACAGGCACCATCCGCGATGGGCTCGATTGCTGGGATGCACTCCGCGCCGCCCTGCCCGTGGGCACGATCTCGGGCGCACCCAAAATCCGCGCCATGCAGATCATCGACGAGCTCGAAAAAGTCCGCCGAGGCCCCTACGGCGGCGGCCTAGGCTGGGTCTCGCTCGATCAAGAAATGGATATCGCACTCACCCTGCGCACCATGGTCGTCCCCATCGACCACGACGACGAAAACAACCCCGACGGCCGATGGGCCTACCACATCCAAGCCGCAGGCGGAATCGTCGCCGACTCCATCCCCGAACTCGAATACAAAGAAACCGTCAACAAAGCTGCTGCACTGGGCGCTGCGATTGATTTGGCGATCCGGGCATTCGATCAGGGGTAAGTCGCCCCATCTCCAAAATCCCGCCCTGCTCAGGTCATCCAAAGCGTATTGAGCATCGTGGTCGACCAAGGCCAAGTCCACAAGAACACCATCACCGCTCCATAACACGCCGCACACGCCAAACGCACCATGCGCTCAGAAAAGAACCCGTCAAGCCGGGCCAAGAGCATGTGCTTGTATATTGCCTCGCGGTGATCCCCCGAACCAATCTGCCGAAAGAGCTTCATATCCACCCAGACCAAGATCGGCAATGCGGTCAGCACCATCGCAAGCAAAAGCATAACGAACCCGCTGGTCCCCATCGCCAAGAGCGCATCGTTCTGGACCCTGATCGCTGCCCCCCCGGGAACCTGCACCATCGAACGGGCAGCAAACGCCTGGTTGGCCCCTGTCCAGAACACCCTCGCCCCCCAGAAGAGTGTTGCAAAGACAACGCACACACCAGACCCGATCGACAAGATGCCAACAAAGGCCCACGGACGGATCGTGCAATATGCATCCCGTGAGTGCTTCCAGAGCGAGATCGTTGAAACCAGAAACAAGACCGCAAGATAGAGCACCACAATCACCACAGGCACACGCCAGTCCATGGCCTCGACCATCGAACTCGATGATGCGGAAATCAACTCAGGATGGACCCGGGTAATGCCCTCTGGCACAGCTCTGGGCCTGGTCAAAGGATCCAAAGTAACCCAAAAACCCGGCCGATCCGAGACCAGCCGGGCTTGAGCAATGTATCCAGATGGAAGCACCATGCCCACTCGCTCGCCCATCTTTGCAATGAACGAATAAACCTCAGGCACCATCATCACACGCTGACCAACGATAATGAGCACGCTCATCAGCACCGAAAGAACAGCATATACACCATATCGAGCGAACCGATTCATCGAGAGGCTCCAAGTAAGCGCAAGTAACCGCCACTGTGAACCAATCAGATAAAAAGGGTTCATTCACCAGGGAAATAGCCCAGTGGCTGGTTAGGACAAGTCTCTATATCGAGCCAATACTCCGTCTCCTCAATCACAACCACAATAATAACTGGATCCTCCGGCGATCCTTCATCACAAACAAGACAGTCATCCGGGTAAAACCCCCACTGCCAGTAAAAATGAGTCTCCGTACGGGTGTACTCGCACCGAATCCGACCATCGGGCATATTGGTCTGATAGATCGTCCAAGGTGAGATATCAATCGGCCCCTCCTGGGCATAACACTCACACCCCCCGCAAGGCATCGCCGACGAACGCAAGCAGTTGAGCAGCTCCTTTGTTGCCGAGTTCATCCCAACATTGGCCCCGGCAGTACCATCGACGAGCAAATCCGTCATCCCCGGAGCAATCGGATATCCGATCCCAGCAAGCAGATCAATCATCGGATTGGGGTCCTCAAGAGCACCAGCCGCGTCGACGAGCGGGTCATTTGCAATAAATCCCTTGAGAATAAGACCTTCCGCACCGCCATCAATTTCAAGATCAACCGCAGAATCGGCTGCGATGTGCTCCTGATACAACAAAAAATCCACCGATTCTCTGCTTATGCCAGCCAAAGCCAGCTCATCGAGCTTTGCATAAATCGCGATTGGCTCAAAGGCCCAGACATTCCACTCATCGCCCGGAAGCGCCTCGAACCAAAGCCTGCGAATATTGCCGACCTCAACCTCCACCCGAGGAATTCCCCAGAAACCCATCACCGCATCGGCAGTGTCCTTCACCTCAACAAGAAGCCACCCGCCAACCATATGGGCCGAAGCAACAGGCTCAAGCTCCTGCGCTTTGCCCTGCTGAGGCCCAAGCAGAGCGACCACCATACTCGCTCCAACAATACACAATGTCCGTACCTTCTTCAACACCATATTCAGTTCTCCTATTGCGTCATCGCCTCGACAGACTCCCACAAATTCCATTTCTGTCAAGAGAGAATTGTATAATGTGTACGCTTTTCCAAGAAAAAAACAAGAGCTCAGCCAAGCCAAACTCTTGCCAAAAAACACAGTATGTTCAATCCATCAAACGAGTTACAAACGCCTGGCAGCTAAACCGACTACGAAATCAGTTGCCCATTGGTTTGATGAAGCGCATCTTTGAGGTGCTGCGAAGGCTTGAACGAACAGGTCGTGCTCTCGCCGATCTGGATAGGTTGCTTGGTTGCCGGATTCATCCCAACGCGGGCACTGCGGTGCTTCTTGGTAAAAGTCCCAAACCCGCTGATTGCCACCTTTTCTTCGGTTTTGAGCCCATCGGAGATGGCGCTGATGACTGCCTCGATCACTTTTCCAGCTTCCGACTTGGAGCTTTCAAGTTCAGAAGCAACTGCTTCGATCAAATCTGATTTGTTCATTGCTAAGCCTCCATGCTTAATTGACACGCTAAAAAACATGCTTTCCCTGAGTAACCAAGCCGGATTGAAATACAGATGAACCTCGGCCAACTCCTCCTCACATCGGTCTACGATGTCCAAACCCTTGAATATCACCAAAGAATCCACGAATTATCCAGACCAAACCGTCCCGAATCTCCGCAGATCACCCAGAGATGGGTGCGCCAGGCGATCCGTATCTATCATGACCGAGTATGAATCCAAACATGCACAACCCGCGATCGGCCCCGCCCACCCCTGATCCACGCCTTGCTGTGGTCCTCGCCGAGCCCATCGCCGATGAACCCAGGCGCTGGCTCGATGCGCGGGTTGTGCTCATCGAATCCCCCGCTGGCAATCGCCAAAGACTCCTCGAACACCTCGCCCAGGCCCACGCCCTGATCGTCCGAACCTACACCATCGTCGATCAAGAGCTCCTCGATCACGCGCCGAATCTGCGCGTCATCGCCCGCGCAGGCGTCGGGCTCGACAACATTGATCTCGATGCCTGCAAAGCCCGCAGCATCCCCGTCGTCCACACCCCCCATGCCAACACCTCAGCCGTCGTCGAGTATGTCCTCACCATGATGCTCAGAACACGCCGACCGATTTGCCCGATTGCGCCATCCGATCGCCCGATCGACAACGCCCATTGGCACGCGCTGCGCCAATCGGCCATCACCCCAAGAACCTGCATCGGCGCCCGCCTGGGCGTCATCGGGTTCGGGCAAATCGGCTCGGCCCTGGGGCGCGTTGCCCAGGCTTTGGGCATGGAAGTCGTCTATCACGACCTGCGCGATATTCCCAAATCCGATCGGCATGGATGCACCCCCGCCTCGCTGCCCGAGCTGGCCAAGACCAGCGATGTCATCTCTGTTCATGTCGATGGACGCCCGGGCAACCACCATCTTCTCAATGGCCCATTCTTCGATCAGCTCAAAGACGATGTCATCATGCTCAACACTTCTCGCGGGTTTGTCCTCGACACCCTCGCTGCTGCCCGCTTTGCCCGTGCCCATCCCGACGCAACCCTGATCCTCGATGTCCACGACCCTGAACCGATCGCGCCCGATTCGCCTTTGTACACGATTGACAATGTGATCTGCACGCCTCATATCGCCGCTGGGACACAAAGCGCCAAAGAGCAGATGAGCTGGGTCGTCCGCGATGTCCTGCGCGTGCTGACCGGGCGTGCTCCCGAGTTCTCTGCGTCATAACGACTGTGCCCGACTATTGCGCCTGGTTATTGTGCCTGGTTATTG
>WFPK01000010.1 GCA_015487555.1 Phycisphaerales bacterium | reverse complement strand
GTGATGCGCAGGGCAGCGTTTGGCGCTTCGTCTTTGGTGATCGGTGTGCATAAGTCTGCGCCGAGATCGAAGAGGTCGTGCTGGATGCGTTGGAGGGGGTCGGCGAGGGGGGATTGGGATGCTTTAGCGCTGAGGATGGCTTGCCCGAGCAAGGCGTTGGTTTCGTCAACGAGCCCGTAGGCTTCGACGCGGGGGTGGGACTTGGGGACGCGGGTGCCTGAGCCGAGCCCGGTGGTGCCCGAATCGCCCGAACGGGTGTAAATTTTGGTAAGCTTGACCATATCAAGGAGAGTGTATCGGATTGGGTGGGGGTTTGCGGGATAGGCTTGATGGATTCTTGCGTGAGGAGCCCAGCCGGGAGATGAATGAGCCAGATGATTGATGCCAAAGCGACTGAAAAACCGCGTCCGATCGAGGTGATGGTCTCCGAGCGGGTTGATCGTGGATTGACGCGGATGTGGAAGGCTCGTTCGGAGCGTCAGCTTGCGGGCGAGCTGGTCGATCGGGTGCTACTGGCGCGGGGGATCGAGCCCGATGCCCAGGGCGACGCATTTCTGAGGCCTTCGCTCAAGGCGATGCACGATCCATCGGGGATTCCGGATCTGGACAAGGCTGCGACGCGGATGCTCGGGGCGGTCAACAGTGATGAACCGATCGTGATCTATGGCGATTACGATGTCGATGGCGTGACGGCTTCGGCGATCCTGATCCATCTGATCCGCGCGATCAAGCCCGATGCCAAGATCCGGTCGTACATCCCCCACCGTTTGGATGAAGGGTATGGGATCAATCGCGAAGCCATCCGCACGCTTGTTGACGAGGGTGCAAAGTTGATTGTTTCGGTGGACTGTGGGATCACGGCGATCGAGCCTGCAAAGGTGGCGAAGGAACTTGGCATTGATCTGATTATCACGGATCATCACAATCCGCCTGAATCCGTGGATGACCTGCCCGATGCGTTTGCGGTGGTGCATCCGCGCAGGCCTGACTCGGCGTATCCGTTTGGCGAGTTGTGCGGCGCGGGGGTAGCGTACAAACTCGCGTGGCGGATGGCGACGATGGATGCCGGGGGCGAGAAGGTGTCGCCTGCGATGCGGACGGTCTTGGTGGATTTGCTGGGGTTCGCCGCATTGGGTTCGATCGCCGACATTGTGCCTTTGGTTGATGAGAACCGGGTGATTGTGAAACACGGGTTGTCTCGAATTCCGACGCTTCCCAACGAGGGGTTGCAAGCGTTGATTGTTGCGTCAGGATTGGATTCGGAAAAAATTGATACCGAGGCGATCGGGTTTCGGCTTGCACCTCGGCTCAATGCGATCGGACGATTAGGCCATGCAGCCGATGCGCTTGAACTGATGACCGACGCGAAGGGACAGCGGGCCGTTGAACTGGCCGAGCAGCTCTCGCGGGTCAATGATGAGCGCAAGAAGCAGGAGCTTGCGATTGTGACGCAGGCATGCGAGATGGCGATCGAAGCCGGGATGACCGGGGATGATTCGCGGGCGATTGTGCTGGCGCATGAAGATTGGCATCCGGGGATTGTGGGGATTGTCTGTTCGCGGCTGGTGGATCGGTTCGCACGCCCAACGATCTTGATGCAGCGGACACCAGAGGCATGCAAGGGATCAGGGCGGAGTATCGAGGGGTTCAATCTCCACGCTGGGCTTGAGTCATGCGGACACTTGCTTGGATCGTTTGGCGGGCACGATATGGCAGCGGGGATGAAGTGTGATCCTGAGCAGTTCGATGCGTTCGCCCAGGCGTTTATCGCCTATGCCAATGCAAATCTGTCCGCAGCCGATCTGGTGCATCATGCCAAGTATGACTGCGTTGCTGATTTTTCGGAGCTGACCGTCTCGGCGGTTCATCAGCTCGACCGGATCGCGCCCTTTGGAGCAGGCAATGGGAAGGTGCGGGTGCGGATCAATGGGCTCAAGCTCAATGGAGCGCCCACGGTGATGGGCAAGACGGGGAATCATGTGTCGATGCGGATGGGATCGCGGAATGGGCGAGGCCCGATGCTGCGGGTGATCGCGTGGAACTGGGCGAGGCATCTGGATCGGATCCCCAATGGTGCGCCCGTTGAGGTGATTGTTGAGCCAAAGGTTTCGAGCTGGAATGGAAACACCCGCGTCGAGCCGGTGCTGGTCGATCTGCGGGTGGTGTGAGTTGAACCGAGATATCTCGAATCGCTATTCGGTCTGCACCGCTGCGAAGGTTCCAGCGTTGATCTGCTCGAGCATCTGGGTGTAGCGTGGGTTGCCCGGCTCGAGTTTGACCGCTTGGGCAACGCTTGCAAAGGCATCTGCGCGTCTGCCAAGATCAGAGAGGATCATGGCCCGATAGGCGTACATGCCTGCATCGAGTGGATTTCGTGTGATGGCTTTTTCGATCGAGGCGAGGGAAGCATCAAGATCATCGGTCTGGCGATGATACATCGCGTAGAGAAGGAACCCGTCGTGGGAGTCGGGTGAGAGGGAGATGACCCGCGAGGCGGCTTTGCGAACGGTGCGCATGTCGTTGATGGTGAAAGATGCGTTGGCAAGTCCAATCCATGAATCAACATCGCTCTTGCCTTGGGATGTGGAGAGGAGCTGCTGATAGATCGACCGAGCTTCGACGGGGCGGCCGGTGTTGAGGAGGGCTTTGGCGTGGAGAATCTGGAGGTCTCTGCGCTCGGCGTTCTCCGCTTTTTTGAGCAGGAGCGCGATGTTTCGCTCAGCCTTGGCGAACATGCCCGCGAGCATTTGTGCGTTGATGAGGTCTTCAGCGATGCCGGCGTCATCGGGGGCAAGGAGGCGTGCTTCGTTGAAGAACTTGACCGCGGTCTGGAAATCGTGCTCGAGCAGGGCGATGTGCCCGAGTGATTGGCGGATGCCGGCGTTATTCTGGGACATCGGGATCGAGTTGAGGAAGGCTTTGGCTTCATCAATACGATCGAGGTCGATGAGCATCTCGGCAGCTGCGACGGTATAGGAAGGGTTGTAGTCATCGAACTCGCTGGCCATCACGAAATGGTTGTAGGCGTCTTCTGGACGATTGAGGCGCTCATAGACGACAGCGAGGTAATAGTGGGCATCGGGATCTTCTGGGTCGAGTGTCGATGCGGTTTGTAAAGATTTGAGTGCGTTGCCGATATCGCCGAGCTCGATCTGGATTCGCCCTTTGAGCACATGGGACTTGACGACGGTGTCGTTGATCGAGAGGGAGTAGTCAACTTTCGCAATGGCCTTTTCAAGATCACCTGCGAGGAATGCCTGGCGGGCGAGCTCCCACTCGGTGCCGCTCTTGAGAAAGCTCATCCGCTCTTTGGCCAGTGATACCCCTTGGCGGGTGTAGTTGCCTTGCCCCGAGCACCCTGCGAGGGTGGCCAAGAGAATCGTTGAGGTGATGAGGAAGGACTTGGGCTTGGTGATGTGCATATTCATGCTCCTGAATCGTGGTGGGAATCAGGTCTCATTTCGGCCCGATAGCCTTGCCTGGTCAGTGGAATCCAGAATGAAGCTCAAAATCCACGAACTCATTCGGTATCGGTGGGCATCTCGGTGAAGGTGGCGACCGAGTCGTCCGCGGGTTTGGTGCCTGCGACATAATCAAAGCTCAAAGGCCAATCGAGGCGGAGTGCCCCGCCGCTGGGCAGTGGGATGATGAGCTGTCCTGAAAACTTCTCAGCTGCGATCGAGAAGGTGCCGGTCACCCCGGACATAGACGCTGCGGAGTCAGAAGCAGGATCACCAGATTCGATCGGCATGCCAAGGGACTGCCCGTCAGCACCTGCGACTTGCTCGCTCCAATCTGGGTCGATCTCGGTGAAGTCAACTGCGGTTTCTTCGCCGGTGACAATGGATTTCATCTGGTCAAACTCGGCGAAGGAATCAGGATCGGAGAAAAACTCTTGAGCAATTTGATCCTCGGGTGTGAACTCGACGAACTCAACGGGTGAATCTGATTCTGCCGATTGCATTGTTTCTAAAGCCATCGCCGGACTGAAGAGCTCGACGGAATCCGCATCGAATGAATCCGATGAGTCGAGCATGGCAAAGGTATCTTCCTGGAAAGTATCTTCCTGGACCGATTCACCCAACGGCTCTTCGAGCTCGAATGACGCATCGGAGAGTGAATCGGCTGGGACCTCGACGAATAGTTCGGATTCGAAGGACGGGTCGGGCTGGTAGTCTTCGTCGGAGCTTGGATCAAACTCGATAGGTTCATCGGCCTGGGTTTCGGTGGCGAGGCTTGAACCCTCTGGTGTCGGATTCACGAATGGATTGACAGTGTTTGGCGCGACGACAGAGGAGGTTTTTCCGCCAAAGTGGAGTTGGTTGTGGATCATGCCTTCGATGATGCTTCGGCTTGGGAGTGTCCTGAACTCGCCGGTGAGCTCAGTGCGCAGTGCGCGGGCGTCTGGCGACATGGGCATCAGGCGCAGTGCGCGATCAACCTTGGAGAATGCCTTCTCGATTTCACCAATATCGGCAAGCTGACGGGCGTCGATGAGCAACTGACCGACGCGGCGCTCACGCGACCATGGAAGGAGCCCCTTGCGCGCACCGTATCGTGCATGTTCGAGGTACTGGTTGCCCATGTCCCCGATCTCGGCGAGGACGGTATCGTTGACGATTGATGGCGTAATGAGGAAGATGATCTCAGATCGACGGGTTTCGTCGTCGTAGCCTTTGAACGCGTTTCCAACCAGTGGGATATCGCCCAGGACTGGCACCTGGCGTCTTGTGGATGAGGTTGTTTCGGTGAAGAGCCCGCCGAGCACCACGGTCTGTCCGTCGCGGACCATGACATTGGTATTCATCTCGGTGGTGTCCTCGTCGGGGATGGTCACGGTCGCCCCTGCGTTATCGGAAACCTGACGGAGAGTAAAGCTTGAGACCTGTGGGCGAAGTTCGAGCCGGATGAGCCCGTTCTTGGAGACAAATGGGCGGACCGAAAGCTGGGTACCGACATCGAGGAACTCGACGGACTGGGTTGTCGAGGTGTTGGTGGTTGTGGAGTTGAGATACCCGACTCGTGTCCCGACGAGGACGCGTGCGGGCTGGCGGTTGAGTGTGAGGAGTTTGGGGTTCGAAACGACGGTCACATCGGTGACTTCGTCGAGCACACGCATGAAGACACCGACATCCCCATTGACGAACCCGGCTTTGAGTGATGCTGGCCCGGAGGTGTTGCCGACGGTTGAGCTGAGCCCTGCGCCGTGTCCGTTTGGCGCATCGACCGCGGTGCCATCGACTGTCTTGCCTTGCCCGTTGATAAGTCCATCAACAACGCTCAGGGGCCCGCCGGTACCAACGAAGTCGGTAAAATCGAGGTTCTGGATGAGGGCGAAATCCATACCAAAGGCATTGGCTTCGTTGAGTGTGGTCTGGAGGATGGTTGCTTCGACGAGGATCTGGGCGGGCTTGGTGTCGAGCTCGGCGATAAGGGCTTGGATCTCGTCCACATTCTCTTCAAAGTCGTAGACAACGATTGTTGCCGAGTTGGCGTAGTTGTCTGCACCTCCTGGGACGCCATCGGTGATGGAGAATGCTTCGGTTTGTGCATTTGTCGTCAGTGTGCCAGTCTCGGAGAGGAGCATTTTGGCAAACTCGGCCGCGTCGGTGGCGTTGAGGTAATCGAGGGTGATGATGCGTGTGATTGGCTTGCGTGAGAGCGCTTCAAACTCGACGAGCTCTTCAGCGGTATAGACATAGATGAAGTTGCCCTTCTCGATGTATCCGTAGCCATTGACATGAAGGATTGCATCGAGCGCTTCGTAGAAGGTGACGCCATAGAGATCGGCAGTGACGGATGCGGAGACATTGTTTGAGCTGATGATGTTTCGTTGTGACTGGATCGAGAGGAGCTGGAGGATGTTTCCGAGGTCTTCGTTATTCACATGAAGATCGACAAGATCGTAGTCAGAGACATCGACCGCCCCAGTGAAATCGGCGAGATCATTTTCTTGCGCTGGCTCAGCCTCTTGATCCTGATAAAACTCGGGGTCAAACTCAGGGTTGAACTCGTCTTCTGGGAATCCTTCTTCGAGCAGCTGATCCGGATTTTCCGCACCGGCCTTTGCTTGGCTTTTGAGTGCTGCGAGGAGTCCGAACCCGCCCGAGTCTTGTGCATTGGCCGATCCTGCGATCATTGAAAGTGCCAGGGCCGGCATGATTCCATGGCGGAGGCTTCGAGCAAGAAGATTGGATGTAAAGGTACGATTGGTGTCCTGATTGCTCATCGATGTATCCTCAGCGTTGCGGCTCGATGCCTGCACATTTGATTTGATCCCGGTTGTCCGGGTGTATTTCTGCAATTCGATCGACATTTCCCGCATGTGACTTTGCGTAGACCTTGTGCTTTCGGCGATCGAATATCGTTATAGACCAACCTTGGAGAGCCGATAACCAAATATCGTGTCTGAATCTGGGTTATGGCGTGGGCAACTCGTCGCGTGCAAAGTCCGATAGCTCTGAAGATAGTTCTGAATCCTCGGATTCGACCTCATCATCCTGGGCTGGGTCTTGATCCTGGCCTTGCTCGGGCGGTTGACCCTCTGGGGTCTCGACTTCGCGTGGGTCGGCGTAGGCGCTTCTTGGGATATCGGTGACGAGGCGGAGCTTGGCCCAGATGAGCACACCGGCGAGCATCCCGATGCTCAGCATGACCAGAAGCCCTCGCGAATGCTTGATGAGGGATCGTCTTTGAGGTTCTGGTGCTGGATCGTGTGACATAGGCCCATCCTTTGCGATTGCATCGGACGGGCATCGACATGACTTGCATCAGATCGGATCGCTCAGGATTTGATGGGATATGCAAGTGGCATAACCGGGCTAATCCAACCGAGTAACGGTGACACGCCCGGTAAAGGCAGCGACATTGATTCTCCACCTGCTCAATGGACCTGCAAGGACGATGGACCCTCCATCGCTGAGATTGCTTGTACCTGGCGCAGAGACTGGGCCACCCATTTCATCAAAGATGAGGATGTTGTCGCCATCGAAGCTTGCAGATTCGATCACAGTGCCACCATAGCGTTCATCGTTGAGGTCGATTCGGTATCGCTGGTCTGGGCCTTTGATGTCATAGAGTGCATCGGCGTCGGGGTCAATGGTGTTGCCGTTGACTTGGATGAGGGTGTATTGGTTGTTGTCGATATCGAAGACGATCGCCCGTTGCTCTTGATAACCCAGCGCGTCCATCTGCGCAAAGGTGATGTCCGAGACAATCATGCGCACCGCAGACTGAATCCTGAGCACGCCTGCCTGGCTTAGTGATGGGGCAACCATCGCACCGGCGATCCCGAGAATCACAACTACAACAAGCACCTCGACGAGTGTGTACCCACGAGGTGCGTCCTGAGGCGTGCTTGGATGGTATCTGCGGCGCATTGTTCGTTCCTTCCAGCCCCCGGTCATTGCCCCCCACTTGTCGGTTCTTTGGTTATGGTCGTGGGAGTGGCTCATCGTTGCCATCAAATCCTCCTGCCCAAATCTCACCGGTGGCGTCGTTGTAGACCCACCCGTGAGTTGTCTGGTACGCGGCGTCTGGTGCGTTTGCGAGGATGATTTGCTGGTTGTTTGGGCCCCCGACATAGGGATTGACCGGCGCCTCTTTGAGGTATTCGCCGGTGTTTGCAATCAGGTCTCCCCATGTTCCATCGCCTGCGGTCACGGTCGGGAGGGCGTTTTCGTTTCGTACCTGAAAGACTTCGACAGCCCGGCGGAGTTTCTGGAGTTCGGATTGGGTTGTTCCGACGGTTGCCTCTTCGACCGCTCCCATGAAGCTCGGCACGACAAAGGCAGCAAGAATACCGAGAATAACCACAACGATAAGAATTTCAACGAGTGTGAATCCATTCCTCACTTGGCGTGTGATGCTCATTCCTTCGCTCCAGCTCGACAAGATCATTTGGTTTCCTGAAATTACGCTGTGGGCTCCTTTCGAAGCCCACGCGCGGTGATTTACAAAAGCAAGTGGGGTTTAGTACGATCCACCACTCGCACGAATTCTGCCCGTATTGGGGTTGTAGTACCAGCCCTGCGAACCATCGCCAGCGTTGGCTTCGGCATCAGCAGCAGCCGAGTTTGCCGCGTTGCTGTTGGTCACTGTGAATGCGTTAGCTGCAGGTGCGTAAGGATTGCTCGGGGCTTCTTTGATGTAGTCGCCGTCGATCATGACGCTCCACCCGTTGGTCGAACCATCGGCGGGGTCGGCATTGAGCTGGGCAACGGTTGGATAGTTGCCGTTGTTCTGAGCGGCATAGAGTTCGAGCTGATTCTCGAGTGTTGAGGTTTGTGTTTCCACATTACCTTGTCGCGCTTCGTTGGCGGCATTGGTAAACTGTGGGACGACAATCGCGGCGAGGATCCCGAGGATCACGACCACGATCAAGATTTCGACCAAGGTAAAACCCTTGGCCATTGTGTTTCGCATTGAATGCATTTGTTTGTCTCCTTGAATACGACTCATGAGTGACACGCCCTTGCCGGGTCCGGCATTGCCGATCGCCCCTTGGTGAACAGGCCGCTCCTCCGTGGCCCGTTTCCCCGAGACTCCCCACACGCGGCAACACACCGCACCTGGCAAATCTAAGCGTGACAAATAGATCATCGTCATGCCCATCGAATCGGATCAGTCTTCATGGGTTTGCATCTGCCAAACCAAACCCGCAAAATCGGAGTGCCCGATTCATGCCGATTGTGCGGGCAAATCATGGTATTTTGGAGCACTCTCGGACGCTCCGGGCGACAGACCTTCGCCCGATAGTTCTACGAAAAAAAAGCGAACCCGGAAGGCTCGCTTTGGGAGCGGAAAAAATCTCAGCGATTGCAGGCCTAGTTATCGCTCAGAAATCGCAGAGCCGGTGTCTGCTTCATGGTTGAGAATCAGAGGTACCAAGGTCGAGTTGGTGACCTCCAAAGCCCCCATCGTGGCAACGGCAACGGTTGCCAGCTCATCATCGGGATCTTGGGCCAGCTCGATCAGACGCCGAATCTGACGATTATTGATCTGATTACCAAAGCGTTTTCCAGAATCGGCGACCATCGTCAAGAGCTCAAGCTGGATATCGGCAGAAGACTCGAGCGCCTTGTTCATAATCGCCTGCTGGGCCTTTGGCTGGGGCATGTAGGAGATGATCTCGGCGACATCGAGCAAAGTAAACCCCTCGACCTGATCGAGGACATCAATCAGGATCGAGGATGCATCGGAAACATTAAGGACTTGATTGTTCGAGATGGCAAGATTCCGAAGGACCTCGATCGAACGGTATGAATACTCATCGGCTTCGTCGGCACCGATCGGCCCGCCTGAAGCGACTTCGAGGAGTGTCGAAACCGACTCGTCAAATGCACTGTTGGAGATCGCGCTGCGACGCACCGAGACGCTCTGGTCACGGTGGTATTGACGGGTCATGGGGATGACATCATCGGGGCCCATGAGTGAGAGGACCGGAGCAACCGCGAGCTTGTTATCAGCCCGGGCAGATTCAATCGACGACAAGGTCTCGTCAAAGCCCAGCGAGGTGACAATGAGGTCGACCGTTGGTACTTCGGCAATCGCGGCATCGAGATCAGACAGCCCATTCTCGGCCGGGGGGAGTACGATGAATCCGAGCTGCTCGAGCGATGCCCGGTACTGGTCGTAGGCTTCACGATCGCGCCCGGTGAGGACGATGGCGTGGAGCGATGAAGCGTCCATCACCGCGCTGGCAAGCAACGGGATGACCCGTTCGGCACCACCAAAGGACTCGACGGGCTGGGCTTTGCCCAGTGCCAAAGCAGCTTCAAACTGCACCCGGCGGTTCTGATAGGTCAACGATTCGAGAAGGGGGTACCGATCGCCGATGGGTTGACCCCAAAGTGCACGCGGACCCGCGGTCTGCGCAAGGGCATCAATCGCCAGGCGCACAAGCGGGGTATCACGAGTATCGAGCCCGCGGCGGAGCACAAGCTGGTCAATATCAGGCCCCACAGCGATACCATAATACTCGGCGTCTCTGCGATCGGATGAGTAGACAGGATTCTCATAGTTCTCAGGAGTATCGAGCTCACGCGAGTAGTTCGATGCGATCCAGAGTGCGAGGGTTTCATTATTTGATGGATCGAGGGTCAATGCCCGCTCGGCCATCCGCATCGCCATGGCCTCGTGGAACACGGGTGTTCTGATCGGAACCATCACAAGCCCGAGCCCAGGGTTGAAGTTCCAGACGAGCTGATAGTCTTCGTTGGGGAAGCTGGTGAGCTCGGCAGGCTGGGCGTAATAGGAATCGGCGAGCAGGGCATACATATCGGCAACATCGTTGCTCGGGTTGCCGCCCAGGCGAGAGATCGCACGCCCGCATGCCTGGCGCACAGCGTCGTTGTCGGTGGATTGATAGATATCAATCAGCACAGGCAAGCTGGTGCGATAAGGAATCAGCCCGAGAACCTCGGCAATGGCCTCTTGGCGGGCTGCATCGAGCCCGGGCATCGCGGTGGTCAGGGGGATGATCGCTTGGCGTCCCATATCAACGAGCAAGCGTTGGACCTGAGCTTTGAGCGAGAGGTCGGATTGCTGGAGATAGGCATCGAGAAGCTGAGGCATCGCGTACTCGCCTGCAACGATCAGGCGTTCGCGGGCAAGTGATCGGGCACGGAGCCCCTGAGTCAGCAGGGCAATGTTGCGTGCAATTTCTTCGGGGTTGCGGGCGCGGGCGAGCTTGCCATCGCGGAAGGCGCTGTCGAGCTTGGCTGCAATGGGTTCGAGCACAGGCACGCGCATCCCGGCAGCGATGGCCTCTTCAAAGCGTTGCTGCTCGCGGGACCGCTCAACCAGGTCAACGAAGGTTTCCGGTTCCATACCAACATCAAGGAGCTGGCTGCCCAGATCAGCAGCGACATCGAAGCGCGCAATCTTGACGAAATGGATGAAATCCCGGAGGAGCTCGAGCTCTTGTTCGTGATCGGCGTCAGGCTGAACTACGGAGGCATACGCCTGCGGGGCGGGAATCAGCATGGACGCTGAGCCTGCGATGAGCGTGATCGAGAAGGACAGATTGGCGATGTTGCGGGTCACTCTGCGCACATTCATCTCCTGCGTGCAAATATTGATGGGCGAAGCGTCAAAGAGACCAAATCCTCGTCCCGGGGGATCATCATATACGACAGCCGGGGCGATGTGTTGCCCTTGGCGTACGAAAGAATGACAACTGTATCGGACTCAAGCCCTGCGTGTCAATCCGGGGAGGGTGATAGCTCCAATAACCTTTGGGATATTTTGCCCATCTTATTGAATCCAGAGGAGGATTCGGGTCCGGATATGGAAATATCCCTGAAAGTGTCGCCAATCAGACTCACCCATCAAGCGAAGGGCCAAAGACGACGATGTGAGGGAAGATACGGCGCATGACGGCTGCGCTGGTCCGCTTCTAAAGATGTACCCGAGGTGAGATGATGCCCATTGAAAAAGATGTATTGACGACCGGCGAAGTCGCCAAAATTTGTAATGTCGCCCCCAGGACTGTGTCCAAATGGTTCGATTCGGGGCAGCTCAAGGGATATCGCATCCCCGGGTCAAAAGATCGGCGAATCCCCGTCACCGAGCTCTATCGGTTCATGAAGGCCCACCATATCCCCATGGACGGGATCGCCAGCGGCAACACCCGCGTGCTCATCATCGACAGCGACCAGGAAGTCTCCGATGTCCTCGAACGGGTCCTCGCCGAGCAGACCAACTACGAAGTCTCCGCTGCCAACTCGGCATTCGCTGCTGGGCTCGAATGTGAACGGTTCCGCCCGCATGTCGTGCTCATTGATGTCCATATCGCTGAGAGCGAGCCACGCAAGATCGCCCAGCTGGTGCGTTCGAGCGAAGCGATGCAGATGACCAAGCTCATTGCGATGTCTGGAAAACTGACCGATGGGCAGGCCCAGGGATTGCGAAGCGCGGGGTTTGACTCGTTCCTCAAGAAACCCTTCCAGGTGCGGATGGTTGTCGAAGCCATCGAGCAGGCGACGAATATCGCGGCCTGAGCCGAGATTCAGCCCAAGATTTCAGAAGAAGTCCACCACGAACCCGAACCTGCAAGGACGCAGATTCGGGTTTTCTTGTCGCTATGAACAGCCCAGACCGCATCCGATCCATGTGTGAATCGTTATGGTATGGCATGCCCATCACCCATCTGCTCGCATTCGTCTGTCTGACATACTTCGCAAACGCCTGGGGTGCTTTGGCCCCGTCGGATGAGGACTTGACCGATCAGCTCACCGAAACGGTCCAGTTTCTCAGCCAGGGCGGGTATTGGGGCAGCGTGCTGGTGGTCCGCGATGGGCAGGTGCTCCTCGATCGTGGGTTTGGCGATGCGGACTATCGGGACACGCCCAACACGCCTGAGACACTCTTTGAGATCGCCTCGCTGAGCAAGCAGTTCGCAGCAGCGGGGATCTATCGACTTGAGATGGACGGGCTGCTGAGCGTGGATGATCCGGTCTCCCGGTTCTTCCCCCAGTTCGTCGGCGAGAAAGAGTCCATCACCATCCATCACCTGCTCACGCACACCTCGGGGATTTCAAAGAAACTCGGTTTGCCTTATACTTCGGACGCATCGCGTGATGAGCTCATCGAGCTTGTGGCTTCTGAGCCGTTGGATTCGACGCCCGGAGAAGTGTTTGTCTATAGCAACATCGGATACGCCCTGCTGGCTGCGACGATTGAGATCGCATCGGGTATGTCATTCGAGGATTATCTCCGAACCCACCTCTTCGCCCCGGCCGGGCTCGAGCACACCGGATTCATTGGTGATGATCGCCTTCGATCAATGCCGATGTCCTCCCGGCTTTCCACGCAGGGCATCGGCCCGTTGGCGGTGGACTGGGCGTGGAGCTGGGGATACCGGGGGATGGGAGGCGTCATCACCAACACCCATGACCTGCTCAGGTGGCATCGGGCTCTTTCCACCGATCAGGTGCTCGATGCCTCTGCCCGCGATCGACTCTTCGAGCCGTTCCTCAAGAACTACGCTTCGGGATGGTTTGTCGCGACCAATGAGCTCGGGATGACCCGCATGTATCACTCGGGGCGTGTCGCCGGGTACAGCTCGATGATGGTTCGTTTTGGGGAAGAAGACTCAGCGATCATCCTGCTCTCGAACGGGCATACAAACCTTTCTCGCGTGGCGTTGGCACTCGAAGAGCTCATCTATCCCGCCCCGACTGTATCGCTGACGATTGATGTGCGGGGATACGAACTCAACCAATACCGCGCAGTTGTTGGAACTGACGAGTGGGCTTGGCGGGTTGCCAGGCAACAAGATGCGCTCACACTCACCCTCATCAACCTGCTCGATGATGCCCAGATTGCCCAGGGGACCCAGATTGCTCGGGTTGATGTGCCCTTGCCGGTTGCCAAGAAGCTGGGCAATGATCTTCGCCGGGTGATCGAAAACAAGCCCGCCGATGCCAAGGCCCAAGCATCAACCGAGATCGGTATCTATTTGTATGCCTACGAGGGGAAGCAATCGGTTGCCATTGAGGGGGTCGATTTCCGTGTGATGCCTCGGTATTCGGGGCAGGATGGCGATGGCAACCGGATTGTTGATGATCGGATCACTTTTATTGCCATTGATGCTGCCCGAAGTTTTTGGCCTGTGATGAGCAAGCTCAGCGATCAGGCAGCTGCGGATTTGCTCGAGGATATCGAGGACGCTTTGGGTGAACCCTGAGCAGGTGCGCTACGAACACCCGGCTGCGTAGGCGGTGAGGAAGACGGAGATATCGAAGAAGTTGAAGAGCCCGTCGGGGAGGAAATCAGCTTGGGGGTCTTGGGCGGCGAAGAGTTGGAGGAAGAGAGAGATATCGAAGAAGTTGAGGGTGCTGTCGATGTTGAGATCGGCGGGGCCGGCCTGGAGATAGCTCGTGATATAGACCGAGCCTGCGTCAAGCCCCGCGTCGTCGTGATTGACTGAACCCATCGCGCCGAAGTCTCCGGTTGTGGCGACGGCGTTGGCAAATGTATCCGCTTCGAGTGCGTCCTCTGGGGACTGCTTGCTCTGCTGAGACCAAAGCGAGCCGTCGAAGGTATACACATAAGCAGCGCCGGAATCGAGGAACAAACTGTCCGCCTTGTTGGCCCCCACGATGGCGACATCATTTGATATGGCGACGGAGAAACCGAACTGATCCGAAGGCATCGCATCATCAGCGACGAACTTGGCTTCTTGGGTCCATTGGGTTCCATCATCAGCAAACACATAGGCAGCCCCTGCGTTGATGGCTCCCTGATCGTTCCAGTATGATCCGACGATGACTTTATTGCCTGAGATTGCGACGGCTTCGCCGAAGAAATCGGAAGCATTGGAATCGTCGGGGACGAGTTTGGCATTTTGACCCCATAGAGCGCCATCAAACTTAAAAATGTAGGCCGAGCCTGATGAGTTGCCGTTGTCGTCGTCTTCGGAAGCGCCGACGATCACAGTATGGCCATCGATGGCGACCGAGATTCCAAAGGCGTCGTACGCTTCGCCATCGAGTGGATAAAGTTTACTCTGCTGCGCCCACCCGGCACCATCATTACTAAATATGTATGCGGCTCCAGCGTTCGTCCCATTTTCATCGTTTCTCTCGGCACCAATGACCGCATTGGCGCCCGAGATCGAGACCCATCCGCCGAAGAAATCGGTGGAGCTGCCATCGAATGGGAGGAGTTTGGCTTGTTCGATCCAGTTGGTCCCGTCAAACTCGAAGATATAGGCCGAGCCGGATCGGCTGCCATTGTCATCATCACCAGGTGCGCCGACGATGAGGGAACTGCTTGAGACTGAAACCGAGTTGCCGAAGAAATCGCCGTCGGCTCGATCTTGAGCGGTGATTCGGGCTTCCTCGGCCCAGACGGTTCCCAATCGACGGTAGACATAGACCGAGCCCGCCGAGTTGTCATCATCGGGCGAGCCGACAATCACGAGATCGCCTTGAGCATCGACCGACCATCCGAACTGATCCGCGCCAGATACGGACGAGCCGATGAGCTCGTCGGAGATGTTGAGGCATGGCTGAGCCATGACGGGCGAGCCCAGCAGGGCGATCGTTGGCAAAAGAATCGATCGCAAACTGGCTCCAATGGTCATGCGCACTGATTTCATCGGCTGAACTCCTTATAATATTATTATCGTACTCAGCTCTATGCTTCGGCAATGTGCTTGTGACTCCATGAAAAAAGCCCCCTGACACGGAGGCGTTTCACGATTTGTATATTCGAGATGATCCCTCAGGCTACTTCAACTCCGCCATCGACGCGGCCAAGATATCGCAGGCGGCTTTGAGGTCCTTCTTGTCGAGCATCTCGGTGACGGTGTGGATGTACCGTGTCCCGACGGTGATGCCGATGGCTTTGGCACCGGCAGCAGCCTGCTGGGCGGCGGCGCCGTCTTGGCCCCCGGCTGCGAGGATTGATCGCTGGTAGGGGATGCGGTTCTTCTTGGCGATCTTTTCGACCATCTGGACCATGTCGTAGTCGGAGATGAAGCTGCCGTCTTTGATGTGCAAGGCGAAGCCCTTGCCGTGGTCGGTGACGGTCTCGGCTGCGGGAACACCTGGGGTGTCGCAGGCGAGGGTGACATCGACGCCAAAGCCATAGTCTGGCTGGACGGCAAAGGATGCGGTCTTGGCGCCGCGGAGCCCGACTTCTTCTTGGGTAGTAAAGGCGACGACGATCTCACAGCTGTGCCCGGTTTTCTTCTTGGCCAGCTGACGGACCGATTCAATCCCGAGCCAACACGCAACGCGGTTATCGAGGGCTTTCGAGACGCACTTGGTGCCCATTTCGAGGAATGGTTCGTCCATGACGATGTAGTCGCCGACCTGGAAGTTTTTGTTGACCTGGGCAGCAGTCATGCCGGTGTCAACGAAGAACTCCTTGACCTCGGGGATTTTTTTCCGATCTTCCTGGCTTGAGATGTGCAACGGCCGACCGCCGGGGTTCATGATGGCTTTGAAGTCGCCGTGCTCTGAGCAGACGAGGACGCGCCGGGAGAAGAGATTGCGTGGGTCGAATCCGCCGGCGGGGTTGACCCAGAGGAACCCTTTCTCGTCGATGCTCGATACATAGAACCCGATCTCGTCCATGTGGCACAGGAGCATGATGGTCTTGGCATCGCCCTTGCGGATCGTGCCCTTGGCGGTGCGAGGCTTACGCCGACAGATCAGCGAGCCCATCGCGTCGGTCTCGATGGAATCGAAAAGATCACCGATTTCAGATTCGATGAGTTCGCGGACGCGCTCTTCGCGTCCGGGGACGCCTGGCATTTCGCAAAGGCGTTTGAGCAGATCAATGTTCACGAGAAACTCCTTGTGATGTATTGGGCGAGTTTGGTTTTGTTCAGTTTTTGTCACGCTACTGAACATATTCTAGGATGCACAAACTCCAAACTGAAGCACGCGCTCGCCCTATTGTTCTGATCCTATGCCCGAGATGCCCCACCAATCGCCTTTGCACGCCCATCACACCCGCCAAGAAGCGTTCTTTTTGTCGTATGGTACGGGTGAGGAGGTTTGTGCGGTTGTGGAGACCTTTGGCGATCTTGACATGGAGTACGCTTCGATCCGCAAAGGGTGTGTGATCTTTGATGAACCTCATGTGGGCACGGTCCGGGTAATTGGTGATGAACGCTGCTCGTTTCTCAACAACATGCTCACGGCAAAGGTCGATGATCTTGGGCCCGGGATGAGTAGACGAGCGTTCTGGTTGAATCGCAAGGGGCGGATTGATGCCGATCTTCGTGTTGCCCAGCGCGAAGATGACATGCTCTTTGCACTCGATCGGCATCTGTGCAAAGCGACAGCTGGGACGCTTGCCTCGTTTGTGTTTACGGAGGATGTCGAGCTTGTTGATGCCAGCGATCGGTTTCATCGGATCGGTGTGCATGGGCCCAAGGGCTCTGAGCTGATCGCGCTGGCTGCCAGTGCGATGGACACGGAAGTTGATGCGCTTGGTGAGTTGGCCAGCACGCATGTCACGATTGAAGGTGCTCGCGTGTTTATCGAGCGCGAGGATTTGACGGGCGAGGTTGGGCTTGAGCTGTGTATGCACCGCGATGATGCAGCGAAGGTCTACGATCGGTTGATTCATATCGCCCAGGCGCATCCGGAGCTCAAAGCCCGCCCGACGGGGTGGCTGGCGATCAATGCCGCGCGAATCGAGGCGGGGCATCCGTTGTTCAATATTGACTTTGGCGATACGAACCTGCCGGTAGAATCGGGGATTATTGAGGATCGCGTGAGTTTTACCAAGGGGTGTTATCTCGGGCAAGAGGTCGTTGCCCGGATGCACGCGCGCAAGGCGTGCAATAAGAAGGTGGTGGCGCTCAAGGTTGAGGGCGAGCGGATCACGGTGGATCAGCCTGAGATTCATCAGCCCACCGGCGGGTCACAAATCTTTGAACCCGGCAAGGTTGGCGAAACCCCGATCGGGAGCGTGACGAGCTCGACGATCTCGCCGATGCTCGGCGCGGTGCCGATCTGCTTTGCGATGGTCAAGAGCCCGTTCTTTGAACCTGAGACGGAGCTTGTGGTGAGCGCCGAGGGGAAGCTGGTGCCTTGCACGGTGCAAGAATCGTTGGCGTTCTGGACCAAGCCCGACGCCCACGCCTAGGTCGTGTCTGACGGCTCGTTTATCAATCTGCATCTGGGTGCCACGACTCGCCCGAAGGGCGCAGTCGTGTTCTTTGATGGCGGAAAAACCAAAGCACTACTGCGCCGAAGACGGCGAGTAGTGGCACCCGATGGGATGTTTTTGAGCCGTCAG
>WFPK01000009.1 GCA_015487555.1 Phycisphaerales bacterium | reverse complement strand
GGAGATGTGTATAAGAGACAGCAACGAGCGATTCGATCCCCCCCAACTGCCCATCCGCCCCCAGCCCGACCGCGACATCCACAGCGCACCGGGCCGAACCCAGATCAGCACGCATCCCCACCCCAACACGCGGGGTCTTTGCCCCGATCGCCGATTCGAGCCTTTCGTCAAGCTGCCCGCACTCGTCGCCCGAATCAATACAGTGCACGATCAGATCCGCCTGCCCAACGACCCGCAGCGCGATCTCGATCTCGTCACCATCACCGATCCGCTCATCAATCCCGGGCGTGTCGATCCACCGCACCACCAGTCCCCCCAGATCAACCAAGACCCCGACATGATCGCGCGTCGTCCCCGCGACATCAGCCACCAGTGCAACATGCTCGCCCGCCAGCGCGTTGATGAGTGTCGATTTGCCCACATTGGCCCGCCCAACCGCAGCCACGACCGGAGGCACGATCAGCCGATCGAGCACCTTGGCATCCGCGACCTCCCCAACCCGGTCCGCATCAATGAGCCGATCGACACCGGCCGCTTTCCACCGCCTGGGTTGATCGAGCAATACATCAATCGCCACCGGGCTCATCGCCTGCGACAACGCATAGAGCATCCACGCTTCAATCTCATTTTCAGCTTCGGGATACGCCTCAACCGGATCAACCGTTTCACGAATCGGCACGCCTCGCTCGCTCAGCGCATCGGAGATCGCCCGGACAATCGCGACCCCGCCATGAGGCATGAGCATGATCGAATCCCCGTCCCACCGGACGATCACCGCTTGATCAATCCCAAAGACCGAGCCCAGCCGAAGCCTGCCCATCGCCGGGTCAATCAATCCGATCGCTGATGGATCAGGATGCACCACACGGATCATCGCGATCGCGCCCATCGCCGACCTGGGTGTCTCGATCGTGTGAGAGGCGTTCATCAATCTTCGCCCAGCCCATCACCCAAACCATCATCCAGATCATCCCCGTCCTCATCGAGAATCTTGGCACACGCCACGCGGATGCCCTGAAGCTGAAGATCAGGAACAAACGCCTCGATCAGTTCATCATCTTCAAGCAATCCCATGTCGCCACCAGTCGCGATGATTTGTGGATAACCCTCGTAAAACTGGGCATATCGCTCGGCGAGGTACCGAATCGCCCCACGGGCAGCTGCAGCGACGCCCAAAATCATCGCATCATCGGTCTGCTTGCCCGGCTCGCAGGACTTTGGATCAAGATTGCGAAAGCTGAGTTTGGGCAGGTGGGCGGTGCTTTCGTACAGCGAATCGAGCATCGTCGAAACCCCGGGCAAGATCGCCCCGCCATGAAACACACCCTCGCCATCGACAAAGTCCACCGTGATCGCTGTGCCCATATCCACCACCACGCACGCCTGCTTGACGACATCGAATGCGCCCAAAGCGCACAAGAGCCGATCCTGCCCAACCGTTTCCTCACCAGATTCCGTCAGCGTGTGCCGAATCGGGATATCGAGATCGCGTCCGAGCCGATGGACATTCCAACTGAACCTGGACTTGATCGCCTCCTCGATCGCATCGGCAGCAGGCTGCGACACCGCCGAGATCAGGATCACAGGCTCATTGGAAGGGAACTCAAACTCGTCGAATAAGGCTGCAGCAAACGAAGCGATCTCGCCAGGCTCTGCGGTCAAAATCGACTGGGCCTTGAGACATTCCTTGCCCGAGAGCACCCCCACACGCGTGCGGGTATTGCCCACCGCGATCGCAAGGATGGTCTCGAGCGAGGAGGACTGATCGGTCGAGTTGGTTGGTGTAGGGTCGAGCATCCACAATGATATCCCCGAAACCTCGATATCCCTCCAACCCGTAGCCCAATCCCGGTGAGTCGCCCACATCACCAATCGGAGCTTGCTATCCTTTGCGTATTCCGACACGCGACACTGCGAGATATTCCCCATGCCCACCTGCCTGATCGACCCATCCATCGAGCGCAAATCCGTCAAAGGGTTCAAGTTCCCCCTGGGGGTCTACCCCGTCGAAACCATGACCCCCATCGCAGGCTACTCCGCCGACTTTGAACCCGAAGAGAACACCGACGAGATGGGCGATTGGGAAGCCTGGCCTGACCAATATGTCTTCGATATCGTCATGCCCGCCGACCGCGTCGAGCCCTTCTGGCACCAAGTCTTTGCGATGATGCCCGGGCGCGTCTTCCCCATCATCGACTACATCGGTCACGATGCCTACCGCGAGATCGACCCGTTCATGGCCTACGAGCCGATCGGCAAAGAGAAAATCATCGACGCCATCCGCCAATTCCGCCCATTCTTCTTTGAAGACGGCATGGTCGGATTCGGAGCAGTCTCCGAAGACCCCTTCTTCTATGTCTTCATCGACGAACACAAAATCGTGACCATCCGTGTCGAGCCCAAATACAAATCCCGCATCGAGAAGCTCCTGAGTGCCTTCGATCTCGAAGCCTGCGAAGAACCCGCCGGCGCCGATGCTGCTGCACATGAGCACCGCGCCGTCCTGGCGACCTCCCCGGACCGCCCCGATCTCCTCACAGGCGACGAGATACTCGAACGGATGCGCGACACTTGGAGGCTGGTGCTCAATGTTGATCCCGAATCAAATGTGGATGATGAAGGCAATGAACTCGGAATTACCCCTTGGCGCTGCCTTGTACGATTCGCTGCCGAACAGACTCCAGACGACCAGTACGCCGAGCTTTACCTCGCCACCAACTCGATCCGTCGGGCAGAAGAACTCGCCCAGCAGAGCATCGCAACGACCCTCGAAAACCAAGGCGAGTGGCTCGATATCGTGGTCATCTCGGCAGATCGACTCACCCCCGAACAAATGACCGAGGCACTTGCCAAAGCACCAAACCCTAAACCGTTCGATACGAATGAATTAGAAGAAGAATCTGTATTTGCCATCCATTATATCCATCCCGCACAAAATGGCCCTTGATCGAAGAGAATCGCGATCGAGCCCCCCTCAGATCAGCATGCAAGAAGTGAAAATCAAGAGGAGATCCGATGAGAAACACGATCAGATGGAACCCCCCGCTCATCATGATCGAATAGGCACTTCACTGGGACATCTGGCGAGGCCCCGCTTCCCCGCCACGACGATCAACAAGACAATGACAGAGAAATCAACACGAAAAGGGTAAACTCATTGCCGATGGGATTGCGATTCTGCTCGAACCCCGATATCGTGCTCCCCTGCAAGAGTTCTGCCAGGCTACGAGAGGTCGTAGTCAACCACCGGCTTCGAGCAATCGCAGCAGACAACTCATTCTCGCGGAGAGGGTGCAATCGGTGCATACTCCCGCATGACCGTTCGCACAGGGATTGGGCACGAGCCCTTTCTTCTCACACATGATCCATAATGGAGTGATCCGGATGTCACCCACCACTTATCGTTCAGTTCGTTCGTTGCTTCTCGCTGCTGTCGCCTTTACAGGCGTGCACGCAACCCCGGCACTCGCACTCCACTCCAGCACCACCCTCGCTGCGCAAGCCACCGATGCCGATGCGGTGCTCGAACGCGCCACCGAGCTTGTCGGCAACGCCAAGCTCATCCGCGCACGAGCAATGCTTCTGGCCCTCCAAGACTCCCCCGCAGGCGCCACCCTCAGCGATGCCCAGGGACAACGCCTCTGGTCGCTGCTTGCCAATATCGAACGCAAAATCCAGAAAACCGACCGAATCGAGATCAGCCTTCAGAAGGGTCAGCTCGCCCTGAGCAACGACAACCTCGTCGAAGCCAACAGGCAGGCCAACGCGGTGATCGCATCGAACCGATCCGACAGCGACCAAATCCGCAGCGCCCAAGCGATCAAAGAACTCGTCACCCTCCGCCAACACGACGCACTCTCCAAGGTGGGTAACGCCATCGAGATGGCATCGAGCGCCTTTGAAGCAGGCGACTACGCCAACGCCAAGCTCCTCATCATCCGCATCGGGCAGCTCGGACTCGAGCTCACCGATGCCCAGAACCAGACACTCGATTCATACCGCGACCGACTCGCACAGCTCGAAGAAACCCGAGGCGTCTCCTTCGGATCCTACAACCCCGCAATGGGCATGCTCGCTCCCGAAAGCAACATGAACGCCGACTGGCTCATGGGCACAGCAAACAAATCAAGCACAACCCAACACGCAACCCAAGACGGTGCCCGCTCGGGCGCATACCTGGGTCAGCCCGAAGATGAACCCGCCACCATCGAGATCGAACTCGTCGAAGAACAGCCCGAGATCGACCTGCTCGAAGCTGCCCGCAAGTTCGAAGCCCAAAGCCTGCTCGGACAGGCCAACATCGCTTTCGAAGAACGCCGATTCAACCGGGCACTCGAGCTCTACACCACCATCATCGCCAGCTTTAGCGCACAGGTCTCCCCGGAAGAGCTCCAGCTCGCCAAAGATCGCCAGCGCGAAGCCCAGATTCAGCTCGGCACCCAAGGCGGACCAGATGACGACATCCTCGTCGATACCATTCAAGACGAGAGCCTCCAGCGCCAACGCGCCGAAGCCGCATTCAACAACTATCTTCAGCAGGCCCAGCAAGCACTGGCCGAGGGCGACACCAACACCGCCCGCAACCTCGCTGCCCAGGCCGACCTGACCATCAAGCGGGCACGCGACACCATGCCCGAATCCGCATTCGAGCAGTACCTCGATTCGGTCGCCTCGCTCATCACCGACATCAACACCATCGAAGATCAACAGCGAATCGCCCAGGCAGAAGCAGAACGCCAACGCCTGGCCGAAGAAACCGCTGCCCTCGCTGCTGAACGCAACCAAGAACGCAACGCCAAAATCGTCGACAACCTCAACCGTGTCTTGGCACTCCAGCAAGAGCTCAAGTACGAAGAAGCGCTCGAAGTCGTCGAGTCCATCCTCTTCCTCGATCCAAACAACCCATCGGGATTGCTGCTCAAGGAGATCATCGAGGATATCTTGATCTACCGCGAGAACCTTCAGCTTCAACGAACCAAAAGCCTGAGCTACGCGACCCAATCAGTCGACAATCAGGAAGCAATGATCGCTCCGCCTTCGATCGTTGGATACCCAGACGATTGGCCTGCGATTTCATTCCGTCGCGGCGACACCCTCGAGTTCGCCGAATCCGAAGCAAACCGTGCCGTTTTGGCAACGATGCGCGACACCCGGATGCCCGTCGAGTTCAACGACAACGCCTTTGAAGATGTCATCGCCTTTATCGGCTCGACCACCAATATCGACATTGATGTCGATTGGGAATCACTCGCCGACATTGGCGTTGATCCAGACTCACCCGTCGCCCTCAAGCTGCGGAGTGTCCAGGTCTCCGTGCTCCTCGATCGTGTGCTCAGTAAGGTCTCAGACCCCACACTCCCCGCAGGGTGGGCGATCCAGGACGGCATCTTGACCATCGCTTCCGATGAAGTCCTCAGGCTCAACACCGTCCTTGAAACCTATGACATCCGTGACCTCATCTTTGTCGTCCCCGACTTTGACAACGCACCAAACTTCAACCTCCAAAGTGCTGTCCAGGCAGCCAGCGGGAGCGGCGGTGGCGGCGGCGGCGGCGGCGGACGAAGCCCCTTCACTGGCGGTGCCCAGCAGGCAGACGATATCCCCCGTGAAGATCGTGTCCAAGCCATCATTGATCTCATCCAGGCCAATGTTGATCCCGACGGATGGGTTTCGATCGGCGGCGACACCAGCTCGATCACCGAGCTCAACGGCAACTTCATCATCACCTCCACACCCAAAAACCACCGCGCCATCATCGGGCTGCTCAACAAACTCCGCCAGCAACGAGCGGTGCAAATCAATGTCGAAACGCGGTTCCTCTCGGTGGATCAAAACTTCTTCGAACAAATCGGATTCGACCTCGATGTCTACTTCAACGCCAACAACACCGAGTACCAGATCGCACGAACGATCGACCCTTCCCTGCTCCCATCTGACTACTTCGATTCCGAAGGCCAACTGCTCGATAATGTCACCGGCAACGGCCTGCTCTTCGACACCGACGGCGACGGCATCCCCGATGCCATCGGTACCCAGCCAGTCTTCGGTCCAGGATTCAACGGCGGCGTGCTCCCCGATGGAACCCAACTCGGCAGCGATCAATTCTCGATCATCCGCGCCGCCCAGAACTCCTTCGGACTCACCAACACACTCGCAGCAGGAAGCCAGTTCGCCTCGACCATCCTCGGGCTCAATCCTGCCCTTGGAGTCTCAGGACGATTCCTCGACGATATCCAGGTGGACTTCCTCGTCGAGGCAACGCAGGCCGATCAACGATCCGTCAGCCTCACCGCACCAAGACTCACCTTCACCAACGGACAGCGTGCCTTTATCGCCGTCTCCACAAGCCAGACCTTCGTCTCTGACCTGACCCCTGTGGTTGGTTCGAGTGCCGGTGCATTCGACCCGGTGATCTCGACCATCTCAACAGGTGTTGTGATTGATGTCACCGGCGTCGCTTCGGCAGATCGCCGATATGTCACCCTCACCATCTTGACCACCCAGTCGAGCCTGACCTTTGATCCCGATCCCATCGTGGTCACTGGTGCAGCAGGCGGCGGCGGGACCGTCGGCGGCGACGCTGGCGGGTTCGCAGGAACCATCCAGGTCCCCATCGTCACCGCGGCCCAGATCAACACCACCGTGACCATCCCCGATCAGGGAACCGTCCTGCTCGGCGGGCAACGCATCGTCGATGAACTCGAAGTCGAAACCGGGGTCCCGGTCCTCTCCAAGATTCCGATCCTGAGCCGATTCTTCTCCAACAGGCTCGATACCAAGAGCGAGAAAACACTTCTCATTCTCCTCAAACCAACAATCCTGATCCAGAACGAAGAGGAAGAGCTCAACTTCCCCGGGCTTCTCGACCAACTCGGACGCTGATCCAACTTCTCAAACTTCAGGCTTCTGAAAAAACATCAGGGCACACCCATGCGGTGTGCCCTTTTTCATTTCCCTCTTCGGATCATCGTGCCAACCCGGAAAAAATGCACTATAGTGTGAGCCGGTATTCAACCAGCTTCAACGCCCACGAGGACATGCACCAATGACTGATTCAAGACTCAGAATCTCGGAGAATGATGGGATCACCGTGGTCGAGTTTGTCGACCGCAATATCCTCGACGAGGCCAACATCCAGGCAATCAACGAGGAGATCACCGCGGTGATCGAGCAGGCCCATACGCCCAAGCTGCTCATCAGCTTTTCAAATGTTGACCACCTCTCATCCGCTGCCTTGGGCGCACTGATCACCATCAACAACAAAATCCGCGAAAAAACCGGGCAGCTTCACCTCGCCAACATCGACCCACAAATCTACGAGGTCTTTGTCATCACGCGGCTCAACAAGCTCTTCAACATCCACGACACCACCGACGAAGCACACGCTGCATTTGCGGGTTGAACCATACCGAGTTTTCCACATCCTTTTTCTTTCGCACCGTCTTTTCAGTATCCAAAGCATGAGTGATCCACAGACCCATATCGAGGGCGCGACCGTGACTGAGCTTGTGCATGATCGCAAGCAAATCAGCATGCTGATCGACCAGATACTCGATCAGGCAGAATCTCAAAGCTATGGCTCGAGCGCCCTCTTCGCTGTCCGACTCGCCATCGAAGAAGCAATTACCAACGCCTTCGAGCACGGGCACGAAAAGCTCGACCCTTCCACCCCTATCCATGTTGAGTACGCCGTCTCTGAGCACACCATCGAGATTGCCATCGAAGACCAAGGACCGGGGTTCTTGCCCAGCGACCTGCCCGATCCAACACTCCAGGAAAACCTCTCCAAACCCTCCGGGCGAGGCGTGATGCTCATGCAGGCCTACATGACCGATGTCCACTTCAATGACACAGGCAACCGCGTCAAACTCCGCTACATCCGCCCGAGTGAATCCTGAGCCTGCGCCTGACGCCAACCAAACACCACGCCAAATCTCCCCCATGACCAATCCCATCTCGGGCGTCACTCATCTCGGGAATAACCTTGTTTTTCAAAAGAATCTCGACTATAATACTCTGGAATGATTCTAAGTATCAGATTTGAGCCCTCCGGATTGATTCCGTACCATTGACCCCCTTCTGCGAGGACTAACGATGAGTGCCAAACTCCCCAAGTTACCAATCTACCTCGACCACGCTGCCACCACCGCGTGCGATCCGCGTGTCGTTGAAGCCATGCTCCCCTACTTTACCGAGAAGTTCGGAAACCCGGGTTCACGGAATCACTCCTTTGGGTGGGCTGCTGAAGAAGCCGTCACCAAGGCCCGCCACCAGGTCGCCGAGCTCATCGGCGCAGACCCCAAAGAGATCATCTTCACCTCGGGCGCAACCGAATCCAACAACCTCGCCATCAAGGGTGCTGCCAATATGTACGCCAAGAAACCCGCAGGGCAAACCCAACGCGGGCACATCATCTCGGTGAGCCACGAGCACAAAGCGGTCCTCGATCCATGCAAGCGCCTCGAAAAAGAGGGCTTCGAGGTCACCCTCATCGACCCCCAATCCGACGGCACCGTCACCCGCGAAATGATCGAAACCGTCATCCGCGACGACACCATCCTCGTCACCGTGATGTGGGCCAACAACGAAATCGGCACCTTCAACGAAATCCCCGAAATCGGCGCCCTCTGCCACGAAAAGGGCATCATCTTCCACACCGACGCCACCCAGTGGGTCGGCAAGATGCCCACGAATGTCAAAGAAGATAATGTCGATCTGCTCTCGCTCTCGGGGCACAAACTCTACGGGCCCAAGGGGGTCGGCGCTCTCTATGTCCGTCGCCGGCGCCCACGCGTCCGCCTGATGGCACTCCAAGAGGGCGGCGGGCAAGAACGCGGGTTCCGATCAGGCACCCTCAATGTCACCGGGATCGTCGGGCTTGGCAAAGCCTGCGAGCTCTGCGCAGCCGACATGGATTCCGAGCGCCAACGCCTTTTGAACCTGCGAAACAAGCTCGAAGCCGCAATCACCAACGCCCTCGATGTCGTGCAGATCAACGGGCATCCCGACAAGCGACTCGCCCACCTCACCAACATCTCCTTCGGGTTCGTCGAAGGCGAGAGCCTGATGATGGCGCTCAAAGAAATCGCCATGAGCTCAGGCTCGGCATGCACCAGCGCCTCGCTCGAACCGAGCTATGTCCTCAAAGCACTCGGGATCGGCGATGACCTGGCCCACTCATCGCTGCGCATCAGCATGGGACGATGGACGACCGAAGAAGAGATTGACTACGCCGCCGAGAAAATCATCGAAGCGGTCAACAAACTCCGCGACCTCTCGCCTCTGTACGACATGCACAACGAGGGCATCGACATCACCAAAATCGAATGGGCTGCCCACTGAGCCCTCAAAGGAATAGACCATGGCCTACTCAGAAAAAGTCATCGAACACTACGAAAAACCACGCAATGTCGGGACCTTCGGCACACAGAAGGAAATCAAAGAAGCGACCAACATCGGGGTCGGGCTCGTGGGCGCTCCAGAGTGCGGCGATGTCATGCAGCTTCAGATCAAAGTCAACGACGACACCGGACTCATCGAAGATGCCAAGTTCAAATGCTTCGGATGCGGATCGGCAATCGCCAGCTCCTCGTTGGCGACCGAATGGCTCAAGGGCAAGACCCTCGATGAAGGCATGGAAATCAAAAACACCGAAATCGTCGAAGAACTCGCATTGCCTCCGGTCAAAATCCACTGCTCGGTCCTCGCCGAGGATGCCATCAAGTCCGCCATCGCCGACTACAAGCAGAAGAACAACAAGGACTAAGCGAGCCCCATTACAAAACAAGGCATAGAATCCAGACCTGCCGATGCGTGCAGGATACCGATTGGAGACCATGATGAGTACAGATGCAACCCAGGAACAAGCGGTCACCTTGACCGAGTTGGCTGCCAAGGAAGTCCAAACCATTATCGCCTCGCAGGAACTCGACGCCGAAAAGGTTCGATTGCGCATCGGCGTCAAAGGCGGCGGGTGCTCAGGGTTTAGCTACCTCCTCGACCTCACCGAGACTCAGAAAGAAACCGACGAAGTCTTCGAGCAGCATGGGATCAAGATCATCATCGACCCCAAAAGCCTGCTCTACCTCGCTGGCGTGACGGTCGATTTCAAAGACGAAATCATGGGGCGCGGATTCGTGTTCAACAACCCCAACGCATCGAGCAGCTGCGGGTGTGGATCGAGCTTCTCGGTCTAGCTTCTCGGTCTAGCTTCTCGGTCTAAATCTCGCCAGGCACCCGGATGATCCGCACATGGCCCGCGCACGCCCACGAATTGATGGGCGTTTTTCATTTTCGGGGTTGCACAAATCACCCCGATACAGTTGAATAGTATCTCACCCCCCCGACTGTTTGGGGGGGGCGGATCCAAGCCATGGAAGGGCTCATCGAATATGACCGAATCACCGATCCCGCTCGACACGACCCAAGGGTACTGCCCCCCCACCGCGGTCCAGTTCAGCGTGTTTCTCTCCAACAAAGTTGGCAAAATGCTCGATCTCACCGAGATTTTCGACGAGGCGACCGTCTCGCTGTGCGCAATCTCGGTCCACGAAGCATCCGATCACGCAGTCGTTCGGCTCATCACCAACGACGCCAAAGAAGCCCGCAAAATACTCAAAGCAAACAACTTCCCCTTCTCCGAACACGAGGTCCTGGTTGTCGAGCTCTCCGAAGGACACTCACTCTCGAGGATGTGCCTCTACCTGCTAGGCGCGGAGATCAACATCGCCTTTGCCTACCCCATGATGCACAGCTCCTCAGACGCCTCGGCCATTGCCATCGCTGTCGATGACCCGACCCTCGCAGGCCAAATCCTGCGTAGAAAAGGATTTAAGATGCTCGGCGAGTGCGATCTATCCTACTAACCACACGCATTTCTACACGCACTTCACAAGCCGATCTCGCAAAATATCATCAACTCAGTGAACCTCGATCGCAAGACGCCGGTATCGTATAAACGCACGATGTGTGCACCAACCCAGGAGTATTCCCATGAAACGGATCATCTCAGCATCCACCCTTGCCCTTTCGCTGATCGTTGGCTCGACCGCCCTGGCAGCTGGACCAGACCACAACCACAATCCAAAAGCCACCGACGACGCCAAACCAGCACCCACATTCGAAGACCTTGTTGGCAAAATCGAAATCCCCGAGCTCTTCATCGGGTCCAAAGCACCCGCACTGGTAATCAACAAGTTCCTCAACGGCGAGCCCATCGAAGAGTTCGAAGAAGGCCAGGTCTATGTCGTCGAGTTCTGGGCAACTTGGTGCGCCCCATGCGTCAAGGCCTTTCCCCATCTTTCTGAGCTCCAGGCAAAGTACGCCGATGACCTCCGAATCATCGGCGTCAATATCTGGGAACGCACCAAAAACCAGGCAGAACGCAACGAACTGATCGAGACCTTCGTCGCCGATCAGGGCGATCGCATGAGCTACACCGTGGCCATCGAAGATGGAAGCGCCATGGCAGACACCTGGATGAAACCCGCAAACCAGAACGGTATCCCCGCGGCCTTCATCGTCGACGGCACCGGGCACATCGCATGGATCGGACACCCGGCAGGAATCGATCAACCACTCCAAGACATCATCGACGGCAACTTCGACTCCGCTGCTGCGACCCAAAGAGCACGCAACGGCATCATGGTCTCCGCCGGGATGAACAAGTTCATGCGCATACTCCGATCAGGAAAAAACCTCGGCGACGCACGCCAGATCGCCAATATCCTCATCGACGACTACGCAAACAAACAACCCGCCACCCTCAACGCCATCGCATGGATGCTCCTGACCGCAGAAGCACCCAAAATCGGCCAGGCCGACTTCAAGGTCGCCCACCGCGCCATCGCTGTTGCTTGTGAACAAACCGGATGGGAGGATTGGTCATTGCTCGATACCTACGCCTTGGCTGCCTATAAAATCGGCCAAGTCAATGAAGCAATCAAATGGCAAAGAAAAGCCATCGAACTCACTCCCCCGACCGAAACAAACGCACTCAAAGAACTCAAAGGACGCCTGAAAGAATACGAAGGTCAAGGCTGACCTCACCACCCACCATCTCATCTACTCACAGCACACCCCATCGGTATGAGATGGGGTGCTTTTCATCTGACACGACCCGCTCTGCTACCGCTCCTACCGCTCCAACTCGTACCGCTGTTTTGTACCGCTGTTTGTTCAGTACGCCCGATCAGTTCAGCCCCTGCTCGCCGAGCCAGTGCTCAGCATCAATCGCTGCCTGGCATCCCATCCCCGATGCGGTGATCGCCTGACGATACACCGCATCGGCAACATCGCCCCCCGCGAAAACGCCCGCGATATTCGTCTTGCTCGATCGGGTCTTGAGATCAATATACCCTGCATCATCAAACTCGAGCGCTGTATCGCGCAGGAACTTGGTCGCCGGCGTATGCCCAATCGCAACAAACATGCCCTTGACCGCCAGCTCGGATTCCTCACCTGTCACCGTATCCTTGAGTTTGATCGCATGGAGTTTCTCGCTTCCATGCTCATCGGGCGAGCTCAAACACTCGGTCACCGTCTTGTTCCACATTACCTGTGCATTGTCTTGGGCGAGGAATCGCTCCTGCATGACCTTCGAACCTCGCAGCTCATCGCGCCGATGGATAATGTAGACCGTTGAGGCAAACTTGGTAAGGTAGGTCGCTTCTTCGAGTGCGGTATCGCCCCCCCCAACCACCGCAACGGGTTGATTGCGAAACGCGGGCAGCGCCCCATCGCACACGGCACAGGCAGACACTCCGCCCCCGGTGGTCGCAAGTCTCATCTCGCTCTCGAGCCCGAGCCAGTTGGCGGTCGCACCCGTCGAGAGAATCACCGCGTGGGCTTTGACGACATTGCCTTCCGATGTATGAAGCACATGAGGCGCCCCATCCGTTGAAAAATCACACTTGACAATATCTTCGCCGACAACCTGAGCGCCGAACCGACGCGCCTGCTGCTCGAACCTCATCATCATCTCCGGGCCCGCGATGCCCTCGGGGAACCCGGGATAGTTCTCGACCTCGGTGGTGAGCATGAGCTGTCCGCCCGGGAGAATCGGCCCGGGATCTTGCTTGGCGACCCCGACATAAACCACCGGATCAAGATCCGCCCGAGCTGCATAAATCGCAGCGGTCCACCCCGAAGGCCCAGACCCAATGATGACCACTTTATGAACTGTCTCTGTCGTATCTGCCAAACTGAAACTCCTCAAAGAGCGAGCCGGTCAATCCCGGGACGCTCGTTTGGATGCAAACGCATACCTGCACGATCATATTCCCAAAGCACGAACGAAGACGAATCTTAGCCCACACACATACCCGATACGAAAAAACCGCCGTGCCATCAAGCCGATGGCACGGCGG
>WFPK01000008.1 GCA_015487555.1 Phycisphaerales bacterium | reverse complement strand
CTTCGAGTTCTTCCTGATCTTCGAGTTCAACCTCTTCCTCTTCAACAAGCCTCCCTACAACCTCCACCGCCACCGATTCATCATCAAACGGCGCTTCCTCTTCTTCAGCCTCGCCCTCTTCCACCGCCGTCTCGAACATCAGCTCTTGATTCGGATCCTCCGGATCACTCAGCCCCGCCCGCCGAGCATCCTGGGCGACCAGCTCCTTCATCGCCTCCCATTCCTCGATCGAGATCATCACATCACGCGCCACCGACCCCTTGTGATCCGAGAGAATCCCTGCGATCCCCATCAGATCAATGAGCCGACTCGCCCGCGTATACCCAATCGCCAGCCGCCGCTGCAACAACGAAACACTCCCGCGCTTGGTCTCGAGCACAATCTCCACCGCCCGATCAAACATCGGATCCTCTTCCGCAGCCTGCAACGAAGCCGAAGAGTTATTCTCCGACAAATAAATACGCTCCTCGTCGCTATCACCACCACCCCTGACCTGCATCAACGAACGCTCAAAGCTCGGCGAAGCAATATCCTTCAAGAACCGCACCACCTTGCGGATCTCCTTATCATCCACAAGCGTCCCCTGCGCTCGCGAGAGCTCATGACTCGTCGGCGACAAATGCAACATATCGCCCTGCCCAAGCAACAACTCCCCACCCTTCTGATCGAGCACAATCCGAGAGTCCATCCCCGACGCAACCTTGAACGCAATCCGGCAAGGCATATTCGACTTGATCAACCCCGTCACCACATTGGCCTGAGGCCTTTGCGTCGCCAGAATCAAATGAATCCCCACCGCACGCGCCTTCTGCGCAATGCGAATAATCGCCCCCTCCACCTCCTTGGTCGTCATCATCAAATCCGCAAGCTCGTCGATAATGAACACCATATAAGGCAACTGCTTGGGCACCCTCGCCGCCTGCTCCTCGGTCTGGATATCAAGCCGCTCTTTGAGCTCATCCCATTCGAGCTCGTTATACCCCGCAATATCCCGGCACCCCGCCTTGGCAAGCAGCTCATACCGCTCGTCCATCTTCGTCACCGCCCATTCGAGAATCGCCGCCGCCTTGGGCATCTCCGTCACCACCGGGCACATCAGATGCGGGATATCCTTGAACTGGCTCATCTCGACCATCTTGGGATCAACCAATACCAGCTTCAACTCATTGGGCTTCTTCGTATACAAGAAACTCATAATAATCGTGTTCATACACACCGATTTGCCCGACCCCGTCGTCCCCGCGATGAGCATGTGAGGCATCTTCGTCAGATCCGAAATCAAAGGCTCGCCCGCCGCATCCTTCCCCAAAAACATCGGCAGCTTCATATCCTCAAACAACGAACGATTGCTCATCAACTCCTTGAGCCGCACCCGCTCCTTCGTCGGATTGGGCACCTCGATCCCGATCGTGTCCCGCCCGACAATATTGGCCACCACGCGGATATTGACCGCCTTGAGCGCACGGGCCAGATCGCTCTCGATCGCATTGATCTGCGCCACTTTCGTCCCCGGCGCCAGGCGAATATGATAAATCGTAATCGCAGGCCCAGATTCAATATCCACCACCTCGCCATTGATCTTATATTGCTGAAGCGCATGCTCCAATGCCTGGGCCTGCCCACGCACCAACGCTTCGAGCTTCTCATTGAACCCAAGCTCAGGCTCTTCCAAAAGCTCCATCGTCGGAAACTTATACCCCTCGAGCGACTGCACATCCTGAAACTCGGCCAGATCCGCATCCGTCGCCATCTCCTTATTCTCCTGCGCAAACCGCACCGGCAGCTTGGCGATCTTCTCACGCAACTCATCCTGCGAGAACACCTGCGGCGCCCCTGGCGCATCATCACCAACCTCATCCTCCTCGATCGGCTGAGGCACCGGCTTGATCGTCCGCTTGGGCTTGGACTTCCTTCTCGCTGCGACCACATCCGCCTCACTCGGAATCGGCTTGACCTCCACCATCTCCTCATCAATATCGTTCACCCGCACCATCACAGGCCCAGACCGCTTGCTGAGCATCGAGCGCAACCCGGCAAGCATCCCCCCGCCCGCCTTGCCCCCAACCCACCCACCAACCTGCCGCCCCGTCTCGCTCGCACGATCCGCGCCCGCATTGGCACGCACCGCTGTCGCACCCGCAACCGCCCCCGCCTTCGCGCCCGTCACATGCACCACGGGGAAAACCCGTTCACGAATCACGCCCCAAATCGCCATCGGCACGGTCACCACATACTTATCGCAACACACGATCAACCCGACAATCGCCGCCAGCACAATCCACACCAGCGAACCCGCCAGCGCAAAGCTCGGCAACAATACATTGGCCCCCACAAGCCCAAGCGTCCCCCCGACCAACCCGGGCAAAGCACCAGCCTTGGGAAACAACACCCCAAGCAAAACACACAGCGAACCCGTCAACACCAACGCCCCCAACGCCCGCACAATCGGCTGGGTCATCGGCCGACGAATCAACCGAAGCACCAACATCACCCCCGTAAACACCATCGGGATCGCCACCCCAAACCCAAAGGTCCGAAGCAACCCATACGCCATATACGCACCAATCGGGCCCGTCCAGTTCTTCGTCTGCGCATTGCTCGGCCACACCGCATGCGAAGGCCAATCCCCCGCATCAAAGCTCACCAACCCCACCAACACAAACACCCACAACGCCCCAAGCACCAGCCACCCAACCCGCGCAGCCAATATCTGCTGCTCGCTCGGCTCATACGACCCATCACGCATCCGGTAAGGCTTGGAGCCACTCTTCTTCGATCTTGATTTCGATGACTTGCCCATATCCTTCTATTATCGGCCCCCCGAATACCATCGGGACACAATCCGCTCCACCAAATCGCGCAAAAAATCCCCATACAACCAACGAATCCCCATTCAAAGCCCCTCCCACACACAATCCGCACAATTTCCCCAATCCGCACAACCCATACTTCAGTCCCTCACCTTATCTGGACGATGCATGGTCAAGCCAAGGATGGCGACGATCGGCAGGGAGGCCTACTCAAATCCAGGAAGCCGATTATGACGCAGACCAAAAGGGTTTGCCGCAGATGCACGGGTCGTTCGCGTGCATGTGTCCGGTGCCCCATCGTGCAAAGCACCGCCAAAGGGATAGGGAAGGAAAAAAAGATGCCAAACCAAACAATACCACAACAATCAAACACCCCCGAGATGACCGTCATCGGCGCAGACACCACAATCAAAGGCGAAATGTTCTTTGAAAAATCCGCCCGAATCCTCGGCAACTTCGAAGGAAAAATCACCGCACAAGGCGAAGTCCACATCGGTAACGGCGCAAACTGCAACGCAGCGGTCGAAGCAGAACAAATCATCGTCGATGGATCAGTCCAAGGCCCACTCTTCGCAAGAGACCGACTCACCCTCACCGCAAACGCACAAGTCCAAGGCGATCTCACCGCAGGAACACTCGTCGTCGCCGAAGGTGCCTCGTTCGTTGGTCATTGCAATGTCGGCCCACGCGCCAACGAAATGACTGGCAACGCCAACACACAAACCAACACACAAACCAACACACAAACAACCCCGCCCCAGGCAACCAACGCCGAACCCAAAGCCAACATCACCACCCAACTCGACCTCACCCCGCCTTGGGCTACCCAATCCACAGGCTCATCCGTCGCCTAATCCCTCCCGGTGGCCCGGCTCGCCGAGCCGGGTTCTTGCTTCAAAGCCCGGCTCGCCGAGCCGGGCCACCAAGACACAAACCACCCATCCCTGGCCGCCCTTGGTAAACGCCAGTGCGGCCGTTTTCATGGCCTCATTCTTCAAACCACCACGGTTCCTCATGCGCGAACGCGGCTCCAAACGCATCGAGGTCCCCGAATCAAAGGCCGTCACCTGCTACCGCTGCGCCAAATCACTCACCGTCTCAGGATACGCCGAATCCGCATCATGCCCACACTGCAGCGGCAACCTCAGACTCCTCCCCATCGAAATCACCAAAGGACACTGGGGAACCTCGATCATGACCACCGAGTCCGTCCTCGTCCACCAACACGCCAAAGTCATCGCCAACCTCGTCATCGCCTCCCACAACATCCGCATCGAAGGTGCGATCCATTCCATGTGCATCTGTGGCGGCAACGCCACCATCACCGCCACCGGCGAGCTCAAAGGCGGCATCCGAGCTGCACAACTCATCATCGAACCCGGCGCAACCATCGAAGGCTCAATCGTCGAATCCCCCTCGATCGCCCTGGGCACCGTCGATGTTGATGCCGCCGCCCGAGCACGCCCAGGCACAGGCCCGGCCTCACTGATCGAACTCAAACCAACACACACCAAAGCCCACCCAGAACCAACGGTGGATCACCCCACCCCGATCGACCCGGCATACCCACCCAGACTTCGTGTGGTTCGCTAGATTATCAACTTGCAAGAAATAGTCCCACCCAATGAAAGGTTGATTCACCATGAGCTGCCCATTGACCAGAACGACCAACCAGAAGCATGTCGCCCTCATTCGCATCATCGCTGGTGCCCCGCTCTTGTTCTT
>WFPK01000007.1 GCA_015487555.1 Phycisphaerales bacterium | reverse complement strand
ATGTCAGCACCCAAAAAACCATCGCCCTAGCCAACACCATCGTCACCGCCGACTCCAACACCGAGCGCCAACGCATCAAAGACTGGTGGCCCTACCTCCTCGCCACCGCCCTCCTCATCCTCATGCTCGAATGGTGGGTCTACAACAAAAAAATGTACCTCTAACATCTTCTGGTAGAACGGGCCGGGTGCCACTGCTTGACCGTCCCCGGCAAGCAGTGCTCTTCACATCTTTCTCCTCCCCCGGGCCTCCGGGGGAGGTGCCGAGCAAAGCGAGGCGGAGGGGGTCTTCTTACCCTTCACCCTCATCAACCGCTTCTCGTTCCTCAATCATCGCATTGAGTTGCCGTCGAAGCCGAAGCGCATTCTTCAAATACCAAGGCACCTTGATCGCCTTCTCCGATTCAAGAGCAATGCGAAAAAAATCGGGAGTAAACTCGGTTCCAACCACTTCATCAAGCAGAGCCGTCCGCGTCGAGAACCGCGTCGTCGAAACCAGCCGATCCGTAAACACCAGAACACGCCGACCAGTGATGTAGTAGATGGTAAAAAATGAAAAGAGTGTAATCCCCACCCCATACGCCAAGAGCTCGTAGTCCACAGCGGGGAGTTTCTCAAACGCGTAATACAACGCCACGCCACCCAATCCAACAAACAAAAGCACAAGGGAAAAGAACCAAGAGGCAATACGCAGAATGAGCATGGGCTCGTCGGTTGGTTGTGATCGCTCATTCAAAGTATTCATCCTCGATTCTACTCCAAAAACACCGAAATCTCCCCCAACCCCTTCCGATCAACATTCGGCACCGTGCAATCATCCGCCGCATACCCCACCGGGATCACCATATAAGGCCGCTCGTTCTCCGGGCGATCCAAAAGCTCGCGCAAGAAACCCATCGGGCTCGGCGTCTGCGTTACCGTCGCCAAACCCGCATGGTTGGCAGCTGTAATCAAAAGCCCCGTCGCCAAACCCACCGATTCATTCCGGTAATACACCTGCCCGCCATCGTCGGTCGTCCGCAGCGCCATTACCACAATAATCCAAGGCACCGTATCGAGATACCCCTTGTTGGGCGTCGTCTCGAAATCCTCCAAATCCTCAAGCCAACGATCCGAAGCCTTCTCCTCATAAAACGCCTGCTCGACCCCTTCAATCGCCACCCGCACCTTCTTCTTCATCTCCGGATTCGAGATCGCGATAAACCGCCAAGGCTGCTTGTTGGCTCCAGATGGTGCCGTCCCCGCTGCCTTGATGATCGTCTCGATCACTTCGCGAGCCACCGGGCGATCCGAGAACTGTCGAACCGTCCGTCTCTGGTCAGCGATTTCATAGAACGCCCGGGCCGCCTGGGCCGTAGGCTGCTCTGGGATGTACCCGATATAAGGAATCTGACCCGCATGATCGCCCATGGTGTGTTCTCGTGGTGTCTTGTGTGTGAAGAGCCCAAGCTCGGTGGCCCAATCCTAGGGGCAACCATTCGCAGATGGAACATCCCCCCGATATGCACAGATTCCTCCCACAAAGCCGATACTTCTCCCAATGCCAACGCGCCATCGCTCCATCCCTGCCCCATCCCTCAGCCGACGCTTCGGGCTCGCCATGCTCGGCGTCTTGGCCCTGCTCGCCTCCCAAACACATGCCCAAGATGGCCAACGCCCCGCATCGGCAGGACGCATCGTCCGAGCATTCGACTTCGAAGAGCAAGACTTCAACCCCCTCCCAGTCCCCCTAGGCTGGTACCGAGGGCAAGAAGACCCCGATATCCCCAGACTCCGTCCGGGGTTCCCCCTCTGGAACCACGCAATCCTCGACTACCAATCCCCCGCCTTCTCGGGGATCGGCTCGGTGAAGCTCCCGACCAAAGGCGGCTCGACAAGCCTCATCCTCCGCCGAGGTGAGATCAACATCTTCCCCAACGCCGACTACCTCGTCAGCGCCCGCATCCGAACCAGCGGGCTCACCCATGCCCGGGCAAGGGTGCTCGCCAAGCTCCTCGATCAGCACGGCGAGGAGATTCCCGGCGCCCAGTCAACAACCAGATCCATCAAAGCAGAAGATCAATGGGAACAAGTCTCCCTCGAGATCGAAGGCGTCTACCCCGCAGCAGCCTTTATCCAAGTCGAACTCCAACTCCTCCAACCAAAGCAACAAGATCAACATCACCAGACACCATCTTTCGAAGTTTGGGAACAAGACTACGACGGGGCAGCATGGTTCGACAACCTCATCATCGCCCAGCTCCCACGCCTCGAAATTTCTACCGGCATCCCCGGGAACATCATCGAATCACAAACCGAACCACCCCTGAGAATCCTCGTTCGCGATCTCACCGGCGACGCGATCACCGCCCGCGTTCGGGTCTTTGATGTCATGGGCCAAGAAGTTGATTCGACCGTGTTCGATGATGGAACCCGGAGGGTACGCACCCTCTGGGTGCCCGACCTACCCGGGCTCGGATGGTACCGCGCAGTGCTCGAAGTCGTCGTCGATGATCAGCTCGTCGGGCTCCGAGCGCTCGATTTCATCTGGGCATCGGGCGAAGAGTCAAACCATGATTCGGGCATCTTCGCCATCCACGCCAAGCTCACCGATCCCAAGATCGCCGAGTCGGCGACGGCACTCATCAAAGGCGCAGGCGTGACCTCGGCATCGGTCGAGGTATGGAACCGAAAGACCACCAAAGAAGAAACCACTACCGATTCCATTGCGATGAACGCCATCAGCAAACTCCTCGCGATGGGCACCGAGCTGCGCATCGTCCTCGCCGAGCTCCCCCAAGAGCTTGCCAGCACACTCGCCAAAGACCCCAACGAAGTTCTCTCCGTCTTCGCAGACCCATCGTCAGCGTGGGCCCCCTGGGGGGCCGCCATGCTCGATCAGTATGGACAACGGGTTTCAAAATGGCAGTTTGGTGATCGACCGACCCAGGAAGACCCAACCATACTCAACGATCAGCTCGATGCTGTGATTGATGCGATGGTTGGGTATGTCCCAGGACCAATGCTCACCACACCATGGTCAATCAACCGTCCCATCGACCCCTCCATCATCCGCCCAAACCAACAGCTGCTCATCATCGAAAAGAACACTTCAACCCAAGAGGCCATGCAGATAATTGTCGATGACTGGGTACAAGCAGCAAAGCAATCCGATGATCCCAACACCCAGAGCCCGGCAGCTCTGGGCATGGTCCTGACCCCGATGCACGATTCAAAAAACTGGTCCGGCGTCCAGGTCTGGTCATCAGTGGGGGCCTTGGCAAGAAAAGCCATCTCCTTCTGGTGGGCAGCGAGCTCGAGCGGGATCGACGCCGAGCGATTCGACCTCGAACTCAAAGACGCATGGTGGCTCTCGCCGGGCAAGCGCGGGCAGGTCATGCCCGCGCCCGAACTCGTCGTCTGGCGCACACTGGCAACACACCTGGGAGGACGGCAGGCAATCGAAGAGCTCGAACTCATCGAAGGCGTGCGCATGCTCATCGCAGGCCCAAAGCCAGACCCGTTGGGCGAGGGAATCTATCCTTCGGGCAAACCGATCGATAACGCCGACAACGCCGAGAACACAGGCGTCCTCATCCTCTGGCTCGACAAACCGCGCATCGACCCCGTCATACTCAACCTGCCGCTCTCCAAATCCGCAGTCACTCAATATGATGTATTCAACAACCAGACACGCATCGAACTCGAACGCATCGGCTCGCTCGATCTGCCCATGCACCGCGTCGAGATCGGGCGATCGCCAATCATCATCCAAGGCGTCAACACCCAGCTCGTCCGGTTTCTCAGCGCCCTCAAACTCACACCCAACACACTCCAGGCAGAATCAGGAGTCCACAAGCACACCCTCGAACTTGCCAACCCCTGGGCGACGACCATCCAAGGGCGGGTCTACATCGTCGAGCCCGGAGGATACACCGGAACACAAGAGCACATTGACCGCTCGTGGGAAATCTCGCCACGCGTCATCCCTTTCACACTCGATGCCAATGAATCAAGAGCAGTCCCCATCGACATCGCCTATTCCCTCGGCGAACTCGCAGGTGAGAAACAGCTTACCTTCGATGTCGAAATCCAGGCAGACCAAAGATATCCGCTCATGCGCATCGAACGGAAGATCACGCTCGAGCTCGAAGGCATCGCCATGAACCTGACCGCACGCCGGGGTGACGATGGCGTGACTATCGTCACCGTTGGCATCACCAATAACCTTGAAACCAACCAGGACTTCGAGCTCATCGCCATCCCCCCAAACGAACCACGCCTCAGGCGATCCATCAACGCCATCAAACCCACAGAACAAGTGGTACGCGAGTTCGCCTTCACCAAAGCAAACTCAGGCGACCAGATCATCGTCTCGCTGATGCTGGGGCAATCATCGGTTCGGCTCAACAAAGCCGTTAC
>WFPK01000006.1 GCA_015487555.1 Phycisphaerales bacterium | reverse complement strand
GTGGCGAGCCGGGCAATGCGGACGATCGGCTGGTCGGATGCGTCGATGATGGTTTGTCCGTAGAGCCCGTGTTGCCGTCGATGCCGTTTAGTCATGCCGTCCTCTACGCGCCTCGATCAAGGATGGTTCCGGGGTTTTGGACAGGGCAACAGGAAATGAAGACTCGAAACATGTATCAAAGGCGTGGATTCAGTTTGGTTGAATGTGGTGCGTTGGTTCTGGTGTTGTCCATGATTGGGATGACGGTTGGGCCGAGCTTGCAGTCGGTGCGATCGCAGCAGCAAGGGACAGCGAGTGCTGCGAACCTGATGTCGATCGGGCAGGGCGGGGCGGCGTATGGGTTTTTCAATCAGGGACAGTTGTTTAGTTATTCCTGGCGGGCGGGTGAGACTTATGTGCTGCCAACGGGACAGATAAGATTGCCGGCTACAGATCAGCAGGCGGCGGCCTTTCAGAACCAAGAGATTCTGATGCGCCGGACGGGGCGGATTGATGGTATTTCAAAGATTCGCAGCGCGGACTCGAGGCTGCCTCATCGTCGGTTTAACCACTTGGTGTTGGTTGATTTTCTCGATGAGCCACTTGATAGCACCAAGTATATTGATCCAGCCGATATGAATCAGTTGTTCTGGTCGGCGAATCCGTTGGAGTATCTAGAGGATATCAATACCCTTCCCTACGGGAATGGTCAGCCTGCAGATGTTGGATATGACAACGATTCCAACTGGGCAAATCAAGATGTTGTTCAGCGTTGGGCCTTTGCGTCGAGTTATCAGAGTGTGCCTGACGCTTGGAACGGAACATTTGGGGAGAGTCGATATACTCCTGTCGCCTCTACGCCTCATTTGTTTTCAGGGGGCTTCGCGATTGAGTTGGGTCGGCGGAACATCGTTGAGGTTGCACTCCCTTCGCAGAAGGTGTGGATGTTCGAGGAGTTTGATCGTGAGCAGGCGGGGAGTCCATACTTTGGGTATGACCATGCTCGATCTGAGAAGTTGATGTTTGATGGGTCGGTCAATAGCTGGGCATCGGGTGATGCGCATGCTTCGATTGTGCCCGAGTATGGTTTGGCGCCTTGGAAGCAGACTTATGTGCCTCTGGATACTTTCCCGGTGCCGATGGGCGGGCTTGGGGACATGACGCTGGTGCATCAGCGGTATCGGTGGACTTTCCGTGGGCTTGGCGGCGTGGACTATGGCCTTGCGGTGCCGCCACGGGGGCCTCGGGCGAAGGGGCCTTGAGTTGATCGTGAGGGTCGATATTGATTTTCTTATGAACGGGCTTGGAGCCCGTTTTTTGTGCTGATTGTGCTTTGGTTTGGGAAGACCCTGGCTCGGCGAGCTGGCGAACGGAGCATATCTTTTCGAGGCGTCGGATGTGGCCTAGAATAGGGCCGGGACAGAAACTATCCAGGAGAAGTGACTATGAAATCTGTTATTGTCGGTGCGTTGGTGATGGCGGGGTTGGTGATCGCAGCGTTTGCGGTGCAGCCTGAGAATGAAGCGTCGAAGAGCACGCCTAAGGAATCCGTTTCTGAATCGGTTGAAGCTGGAGGCAACGATGCCCAGGACAGTGATGCCAAGCAAGAGGAGCAGTTTGTGTATTTTCAGATGACCACATCCAAAGGCGATATCTACATCGAGCTCAACAACGAACTGGCCCCGATCTCGACGGCCAACTTCCGGGCCTACGCCGAGGCAGGGCACTACAACGGCACCATTTTTCATCGGGTCATCAAAGACTTCATGATCCAAGGCGGGGCGTTCAAGCCTGATATGAGCAAGATGCCTTCGTTTGAACCGATCGAAAATGAATGGACCAATGGGCTGAGCAATAAGCGAGGGACTTTGGCGATGGCCCGGCTTGGTGGTCGTGCCAACTCGGCGACGGCGCAGTTTTTTATCAATGTGAAGGACAATGGGTTCTTGGATCAGCCTCGCGATGGCGCGGGGTATGCGGTCTTTGGGCGTGTGGTCAAGGGGATGGATGTGGTGGACAAGATCCGCGTGGTGACGACGGGGACCAAGAGCGGGATGGGCGATGTGCCGATCGAGCCGATTGTGATCGAGCAGGTGGTCGAGCTCGAGCCCGAGCAGGTTGAAGAGCTTGGGTTGGTCGAATCTGAGGGCTGAGCCGATTTTGAGTGCAAAGTGAGCTGTTGTTTCCCCGCCATCGTTTGGATGGCGGGTTTTTTCGTGTGGGTATTGGATTGCAAACACCCCGTCGAATGGGGATTTTGTGTTGGTGTGGTCCGAGAACTCGTCTGGTTATGTGGGGCGAGCGCATAGCCGATGAAACTGGAGCGTGGCGAAGCCGAAGGACGATGTGGGTCGAGACATTTGATTGGGGACAGAGATGCAAGAGACCTGTGGAGCGCACATGAACATGAGCTTATCGAACACCATGATGAATACCGAGAATACCGAGATTATCCCGTTTGCCGACGACGCAGCCCAGAGCGTCGAGCCTGCGCCCCAATGCTCGGGCGATGAGCTTGGTGAGTCTGCTCGTGAGGAGTTTGGTGAGGTTCGCAAGCGGGTCTCGGCTGTGGATCGTGATTTGGGGCTTGGGAATACAGAGCAAGAGCCTGCTCGCGGGCGGTACGCTTGCCCATGTTGTGGCGAGGGTGCTCGGCGGGTGATGCGCGTGCGTGTGGTCAACCCCCAGCATGGTCATTCTCGGTGGGTGGCGCTGTGTGCGGTGTGTGCTGCGTCGATGTTGTCGCGGATTCCGGGGACGATCGTGGGGGGATTGGTTCGTCCGACTCGGCGGAGAAGGCCGATGCGTGTGCAGGCGGCGGGTGTGGTTCGGCGTCAAGGGCATCCTGGGTTTGGGCCAAGGCGTGATCCTCGGTATCGTCGGGCGGGGTGAGTGGGAATGGATCGTTGTGATGAATGGGCCGACGCTTGGGCGTCGGTTTTTTTGTTGAATGGAGATGCTTTGGATCATGAAGGAGGCGCAATCACTTCGATGCGTCCCGGGCTGGTTTATGTTGGTTTATGTGCGCGTAAAAAACCCGGCTGGTGGTGGGTCAGCCGGGTTTGCGGAGTGAACTGGGTCGGTGCTTGGGTGCCTTCGGTCGAAGGCATGAGCCTTGGGTTTTTCGCGTCCTTGCGAAGACCCGCCGTCCTTGGTGGCTCAAGGGGGCGCAAGCACCCCTCACCAGCGTGGACTCAGTTCTGGTTGTCTCGTCCGGTTGATTGGTGGATCATTGGGACGATGGTGGGTCGATCGGATTCCCGGCCTTGGGTTTCGGTTTCGACTTGCTTGGTGCGCCCTTGGGCATCTCTTCCGGGGATGCTCAAGGGGCGCGTGTTCGGTGTGATCATTTGGTGGGCGATCAGGTGGTGGGCGATCAGGTGGTGGGCGATCAGGTTGGATTCCTCCTGGCGAGTCTCGATGCGAGCTCGGACATTCTGTTGAGTCGATCGTTGAACTCTGCCTGCCATTGATCCCGGGCGCGAATCTCGAGTCGATCGCCCGCTCCGAGAACAATCACTTCTCTGGGTAAGCCCAGCTCCTCGACCTGCCACTTGGGTAAGCGGATTCGGTTGTTGGCATCGATGTCCACTTCCTCGGTGACGGAGTGGAGAATCACATCGAGCTCGGCCTGGTCCTCGTCGGGGGTCAGGCTCGGGTCTCGCCGACCCGCGGTGAAGAGGTCGTTGTGCATTTTCTGGGTATAGAGCCGAATCGAGCGGGTTTGAGGCCAGGGAATGCAGAACCATGTGTCGCCCTCGGTTTGGGGATCCCACCGGTTGCGGAACTTTGCAGGAATCGCCAATCGCTGTTTCGCGTCGATATTGGCTTCTGCTTGTCCGGTGAATGGCACGGCTTGTGACCCCTGTGGTATTCATTGATGGGATTATCGCCCACAATGACCCACAACGCAACCCGACTCGCCCAATCTTTGGAAGATTGGGGACGGGGTGTGGATGGGTGAGTCGGGTGTATTGGGCCGAGCCGACGGATATGGGTGAGGTAGGGGGCTTTGGGATAAGAACTTAGAAAGAATGGCGCAAAGGATGCGCCTGGATTGTCCAGATTGAAAAGCAATGAGAAGTGGGTAAAAAAATGCGTCGATGAGTGGGATCAGCGGGAGTTGGTCAGGTTCGCAGGCGTCCTTGTGATGTCAGATGCGATGTCAGGGCAGTGGTCTCAGGCGTGGCTTTCAGATGGACTGGTCAGGACTGCGAGAGGGTATGAGGGGCATGAGGGATTTGGGGGGTGACTGAGTTACCAATGGAAGAACACGCTGACCAACTGATCGACGATGCGCTCGGGCTTTTGCCCTTTGGGCGGTACCTGATGACAGCGGGGCATGGCGGGCGTCGGTGTGGGATGATGGTGTCGTCGGTTCAGCGGTGTTGCGATGAGCCTGCGTTGATTAGTATCGCAGCCCGCAAGGGGCACAAGATTGATCCGCTGATCCGTGATTCGCGTTCGTTTGCGCTTGGGATTGTTGATTCTGGCGACAAGCTGGTGCTGCGCCGGTTTGCCAATACGGATGCGGCCCCCTCGGCGTTGCATCCAGTGGGCGATGATGATCCATTCGATGCGATCGAGACGCGTACGCTGGTGACGGGATCGCCGATTCTGCCTCGGTGTTTGACCTGGTTTGATTGCGAGGTGGTTCGCCGGGTTGATCTTGAAGCCGAGACGGAGCTGTTTGTGGGTTTGGTGGTGTCGATCTGGCATCAGGGCCAGCAGGTCAAGATTGATCGTGTCAATGTGTTTGGCGAGTTTGATTGATCAGCTTGCGGAGTTTTTCTGAGAAAACATTTTCGCTAAATCGCAGGGCGTTGGATCGGCATCGCTTGGGGGTGTGTGCATCGGTGGGCAGGCGGGTGATTGCCTGGGCGATGGATTCGGCGGTGGGATCATCGAAGAACACGCCTGTGGAATCTTCGATGACGGTGTCGAGTGCGCCGCCTGCTTTTCGGGCGATGACGGGGCATCCGGTTGCCTGGGCCTCGACGGCGGTGATGCCGAAGTCTTCGATCTGGGGGAAGAGGAAGGCGCTGGCGCTTTGGTAGTGGGCCAGGAGTTGTGCATCGGTGCGGTGTCCGAGGAATCGGATCAGTGAGCGCGAGCCGTACTTTGCGCGGGTTCTTTGGGCATGTCGACGGAGTTGGGAATCGTGCGAGCCTGTGCCGACGATCAGCAGCTCGCGATTGGCGATGGCAGCGGCCTCGATGGCCAGATCCACGCGTTTATAAGGTTCAAGGGCCGAGACGAGCAAGAGGGCATCGGTGCGGGGTTTGCTTGTCTCTGGATCAGGTGGGACGAAGAAGTTGGTGCGCACGGGTGGGTGGATGATGGTGGAGTCGCGTTGGTAGTGCTCTTTGATTTGCTCGGCGGTGTGGGTCGAGTTGGCGATGAAGTCGGTGACGGCATCGGCGCTGGCGAAGTCCCATTTGCGGAGTGTGGGCGTGGCGGTGCGGAGTCCGAGGGTGCGGAGTCGGCCTTTGAATCCTGGGGAGGTGTAGGCGGAGGTTTGTGACCAGAGATACCGGGCGGGGGTGTGGCAGTAGCAGATATGAGGGACAGCGGGGGAAGCGGGGGGAGTAGAGGATGGGGTGATGGCTTTGATGGCGGCCGAGTGGGTGGAGATGATGAGGTCGATGGGGGTGGATTGGTGATGCCTGGCGAGTTGTTGGCTCAGGTATCTGACCGCGTTGGGATACCGGAAGAGTTGCCAGCGGCGGAGTGAGGCGGGGAGCTTGTTGAGCGGGGAGATGGTTTTCTCAAGGTTGTCGATGGCGGGGGTGATGGGGACGCCGGTGTCGAACATGCAATAGAGTGCGGAGATGGTGTGTTGGTCGGCCAGGACGGTGTTGACGATGGCGTCGAGGACGAGCTCGCCGCCTCGGCGTGCGACGAGCCAGTCGTGGGCCAGGGCGATGCGCAGGTGTGGTTGTTGGGTGGATGGGTCTATCATTTGGTGCGCGGGATGGGGATGGATTTGGAGCGTGTGCTTTGGCGGATCAAACGAAGATGACTTTTGAAAAGACGGCAGCGAATCGGCTTGGGTTGGATTATGTTGCTCAAAGTAGGGTTCTTGGGAAGCCTGTGTGCCCGATTGTCGATGCGCATGCGCATATCAATGGCAAACGGGCAGCACAAGTGTACCGCCGGGTGTGCGACTTGTATGGGATCGAGCGGGTGTATTCGCAAACTCAGTTGGCCCAGGCTGATGCGGTGAAGGGAGTGATGGGGGATCGGATCCACTTTGTCGCGATTCCTGAATACATGCACCGGGATCGGAAGTGGGCGCACACGGAGGGATTCCTGGAAAATCTGGATCAATGGCATGCGCGTGGTGCGCGGATGCTCAAGTTCTGGGGGGCGCCGAGGTTACGGGATTTTGTGGGGTCGATGGGGTTGTCGGTTGAGGAGATTGTGCTGTTCGATTCGGAATGGAAGCTGCGGATTGCCCAGAAGGGCAAGTCGCTGGGGATGATGCTGATGGTGCACTGCGCCGATCCTGATACTTGGTTTGAGACGATGTATAAGGATGCGGGGAAATATGGGCGTAAGGCATCGCAGTATGAATCGCTCGAACGGCTCCTTGAGGTGACGGGGATGCCTTGTCTGGCGGCACATATGGGTGGATGGCCTGAGGATTTGGGGTTTTTGAGCGGGTTGCTCGATCGGCATCCCAAGCTGATTCTCGACACGAGCGCGACCAAGTGGATGGTTCGGGAGCTGAGCAAGCATGACACGAAGGCGTTGATCGCGTTTCTGGATCGGTACCGCGGCAGGATTCTCTTTGGGTCGGACATTGTGACAAGTGACGATCATCTGCGGGCAACGGATGCCGATGAGCCCGCGTTTGGGGATCAGCTTGCCAGCTCGGACGATGAGGCGTTCGAGTTGTATGCGTCGCGGTACTGGGCGATGCGGACGATGTTCGAGACGGGGTATCGCGGGGAGTCGAATATCGCGGATCCTGATCTGATGATGGTTGACCCGGATCGGTTCGATGCGATGAGCGCGCCGATGCTCAAGGGGCATGGGTTGGATGAAGATCGGCTCAGGATGCTCTACCGGGATGCCACGGCGGCAACACTGGATCGGTGGTATCGCGGGGATGATCCTTGGGCGTAGGGTGGAGATTGGGGCTTTTGGAGGGGATGACTCATTTCTGCTTGTGTTTGGCAGCGTTTGCGGGTAGATTGTGGATGTGGCTCTGGTTGAGGTGCATTCGCATCGGGTAGGGCTTGTGTGAGATTTGTGTGAAGTTTGTGCATCGGATTCTTAGGCCAGGTCAATCTGGCCAGGTCAATCCAAGAGGTCAATCCAAGAGGTTGAGATCAATCAATCAATCAATAGGTGAGGAAAAGCGATGAGGTTTGTGTGCGCTGTAGGTCTCTCGTTGGTGTGTGTGGCGGAGTTGGCAGGGCCGGTGTGCGCTTCGGCTGGGGGAGACGGGGTTGACCGGGGGGTTGACCGGGTTGATCCGGACTTTGGATTTGTCCAAACGCCTGCGTATCGTGAGCTCGATGTGTGGGTGGATTCTGGGCTCGTCCGGGTGTTGGAAAGCGACGAGCGCGTCAAGCCCAGAGCTGTGCAGGTTTCGGTCTGGTCGCAGGTGATCCAGGCGGAGGATGCGGATTGGATTCGTGTGCGTTTTGGGGAGGTGACGCTGGCGCATTCGACGCAGGATGTGCGCGAGAGTTATCTGCGGATTACTTCGCTCGATGATGGGTATGAGCAGTATCTCGATGCGGACTCACTTGAAGAGTGGGGCAATACGACGGCGTATTTCAATGGGGACGCGGTGCTTGTGGAGCTGATGGTTTCGCCTTATGCTTCCGAGCAGATCAACCGTGTGCGTGTGGTGGGGGTGCAGGCTTCGGATCCGATTTCGGATCGGTCGATTTGCTTTGGTGTGGATGATCGTGTGCTTTCGTTTGATCCGCGTGATGCTCGATTGATGCCGATGGGGTGTAGTGCCTGGTTGTTTGGAGATCAGGGGAGTTGTTTTATGACCGCGGGTCATTGCGGGGTCAGTGGCGGGGATGTTGTGCAGTTCAATGTGCCTTTGTCGAGCAATGGTGGGGGGACTCGGAATCCGCCGCCTCAGGATCAGTATGTGGTTGATGCGTTGTCTGTGCAGACGACGGGGAGTGTGTTTATTGGCAATGACTGGTCGGTCTTTGGGGTTTTCGATAACTCTTCGACGGGGATGAGTCCTTTGCAGGCCCAGGGGATGAGTCATACTTTGGCGTCATCTCCTGCGGTTTCTGATGGTCGTCCGATCCGGATTACGGGATATGGGACAGTGTCTTCGCCGGTGCCTGCATCGTGGAATCAGGTGCAGAAGACGCATGTGGGGCCTTTGGTCAGTGCATCGGGGAGCACGCTGCGGTATCAGACGGATACGACAGGGGGCAACTCAGGCTCGGCGGTGCTCGATGAGAATATGAATAGGGCGATCGGGATTCACACCAATGGCGGGTGTGGCGGCGGGGGCGGATCGAACTCGGGGACGAGTATCTTCAATGGCGGATTGCAGAATGCATTGGCCAATCCGCAGGGGATGTGTGAGCCTCGGTCGATTCAGGCGTCGTTGCTCTTTGAGCCGACCTTTGTGAGTCCTGCGGGCGGCGATGTGGTGACTCTGGTGATTGATAATCTGCAGGGGCATTCAGTTGTTGGGCTGCCGACGATGTTTGTGGATTCGGGGTCGGGGTTTGTGGGCTCGTCGATGAGCCAGGCGACGGACACGACTTATGAATCGAGCTTTGATGCTTTGGATTGTGGGACGCAGATTTCGTACTACATTTCGATCGAAGATGAGGAAGGGACGATTGTGACGGTGCCCCAAGGCGGGGCAGCGAGTCCGTTCGAGACGATCGCGCTCGATGAGTTGACCATCGCAGTTGATGAAGACTTTGAGACTGACACGGGTTGGTTTAGTTTCAATGCTGGAGCGAGTGCGGGGGACTGGTTCCGGTCGGTTCCAGCGGATCATGGGCTCGGCGATCCGGCGACGGACGGGGATGGATCGGGCAAGTGTTATCTCACTGCCAACAACAACGGGGTTGATGTGGATGGCGGGGGTGTGGTGTTGATGTCGCCGGTGTTTGATTTGAGCGGGCTTGAGTCGCCAATGCTTGAGATGGCGGTCTGGATGTTCGGGCAGGCGGGCGATTCGATGGAGATTGCGATGAGCTCGAATGCGGGGGCGAGCTGGACGGTGGTGGATAGTTTTTCGAGCACCGATGGGTGGGCGGATGTGAGCTATTCCATCGCAGACTTTGTCGATCTGAGCCTCGCGTTCCGTGCCCGGATCACGGTCACGGATGGCGGTGCGGATTCGACCGTTGAAGGTGCGGTCGATGGGTTTTCTCTTGCGAGCAAGATCTGCGAGGGTGGGTGTCGGGCTGATATCAATGGCGATGGTGCCTTGAACTTCTTCGATGTCTCTGCGTTTTTGAGCGCCTTTGGCGAGGGGGATCTGGTTGCGGACTTTAGTGATGATGGGGTGCTGAACTTCTTCGATGTCTCGGCATTCTTGAGTGCCCTTGGTGATGGATGCCCGTGAGCCTGATGGGGCGAGGGGGTGTGCATCGTTGAGCTGAGCAAACAGTATGGCCCGTGCGTGATTAGTCGCGTGCGGGCTTTGCTTTGGCAGCCAGGGCATCGAGTCGGGCGCGGAGTTCGGCAGCGGCGGGGTGGTTGATTTTGGCGCTGAAGTTGAGGTCGATTTTGGCTGCGCCGAAGAGGTCGTTGAATCGGGGTGTTTTTCTGGTGAGGCGCAGGGGTGCGGATCGGATGTTGCCTCCGATGGCGTCTTCGCCTGGTTTGGCGCCCGGGAGCATGAATCCTGCGCCGTCGTAGATACCGATCTCGCCTTGGGCGATGATGGCGTAGCGGATTGAAGCATTGGCAGCGGTGTGTTCGATGGGCGTTTTTCCGGGTTTGGGGTCTAAAAAGAGGTGGATTTGGACGAGGGTGCCTGAAATGGCGGTCCAATCGGCGTCTGGGGAGAAAAAGGCTGTCAGGTCGGCGTCGGAGAGGTCGGTGAGGTAGATGTCGGCGGTGTTGTCGTCGTGAAAGGTGTAGGCCTTGGTTGGAAATGAGGTTTTGAAGACCTTTTCGTTGGCATCAGAGATGATGGTCGACGAGCCACCCGAGCCCCCGCCGCCACGGATGGCGTTGCATGCGCCCAGCGATGTGGTGAGCGCCAGTGCAGCGCCC
>WFPK01000005.1 GCA_015487555.1 Phycisphaerales bacterium | reverse complement strand
TCCCGACTGTTGGGAATCCGCTTTGGCCCGTCTCACGGCGGGGTGTGGAGTATAGGCGAGGAATTGAGGGTAGGGGCAAGGGGAAGAAGAGGGAGGGGGTGAAAAAGGGGGAAGAAAAGCCCCCTCCACCCTGCGCGGGCACCTCTCTTGGAGGCCTGGAGGAGGAGAGCAGATGGGATTATTTGTCGCTCAGGGCTTTGGATTTTTCTTGTCTGGCGTTTCGGCGGCGGAGGGATTCGTTGAGCTCGACCTTGCGGATACGGATTGATTTGGGGGTCAGTTCGACAAGCTCGTCGTCTTCGATGTATTCCAAGGATTGTTCGAGCGAGAGGTCTTTGGGTTGTTTGATGGTGACGGTGGCGTCTTTGTTGGCGGCTCGCATGTTGTCGAGCTTTTTGACGCGGACGGCGTTGACCTCGATGTCGTTGCCTCGGTTGTGCTCGCCGACGACTTGCCCGGTGTAGACCTTCATGCCTGGGGAGACGAGCATGGTTCCTCGTTCGTGGAGGTTGATGACGGCGTATTCGGTGATTTGGCCATCGGCGGTGTTGACCATGACGCCGGCGTTTCTTGTTGGGCGTTCGCCGGTGACGGGGACGAACTCCAAGAAGGTGTGGTGCATGATGGCTTCGCCGGCGGTTGCGGTGAGGATGCGTCCGCGCATGCCGATGAGGGCGCGGGATGTGATTTTGAAGACGCAGTGGGTGATGCCGTTGCCTCTTGGGTCCATCGAGACGAGTTCGCCTTTGCGTTCGCCGACGATTTGCATGACGGAGCCGACACTGTCATCGGGGCAATCGATGACGAGTTCTTCGAGTGGTTCGCACTTGACGCCTTCGATTTCGCGTTCGATGACGATGGGGCGGCCAACAGCGAGCTCGAAGCCTTCGCGGCGCATGGTTTCGAGGAGGATGCCGAGATGGAGGAGCCCGCGGCCTGAGACGATGAACTCGTCCATGGTTCTGCCTGGTTCGACGCGGAGGGCGACATTGTGTTCGAGCTCGCGTTCGAGTCTGTTTTTGAGTTGGCGTGAGGTGACGAACTCGCCTTCTTGGCCTGCGAATGGGGAATCGTTGACGCGGAAGGACATGGAGATGGTGGGTTCGTCGATGGCGACTTCGTCCATGGCTTGGGGGTGATCCGGGTCGCAGATGGTGTCGCCGATGTCGATGGTGCCGAGTCCTGAGATGGCGCAGAGGTCGCCTGCGGAGATTGAATCTTTATCGACTTTGGAAAGCCCCTCAAAGCCTTGCAAGGTGACGACCTTGGCTTTGACCTCTTTGGTCTCGCCGTTTTCGAGGTGTTTGACGATGACGACGGGTTGCCCGGCTTTGATGGTTCCTTGGAAGATGCGCCCGACGCCGATGCGTCCGACATATTCGGAGAAGCCCAAAGTCGTGATCTGCATGCGGAGCGGTTTTTCGATGTAGACATCGGGGTGCGGGACATGGGCGATGATGGCTTCGAAGACGGGCTGGAGGCTCTGGCCTTTGGTTGTGCCGTCCCATTCGTCGATGGCCCAGCCATCGCGGGCCGAGGCGTAGACGACTGGGAAGTCGAGCGAGTCGTCATCGGCGCCGAGCGAAACGAGGAGGTCGAAGACTTCTCCGATGACGCGGTCCGGATCACCATCGGGTCGGTCGCATTTGTTGATGACGATCAGAGGCTTCAACCCGGCTTCGAGGGCTTTGCTCATCACGAAGCGGGTCTGGGGCATTGGGCCTTCGTAGGCGTCGACGACGAGGATGCACCCGTCGGCCATTTGGAGGACGCGTTCGACTTCGCCACCGAAGTCGGCGTGGCCTGGTGTGTCGATGATGTTGATGCGGTAGTCGGTGTTGTCTTGTGCGTGATAGTTGACGGCACAGTTTTTCGAGAGGATGGTGATGCCTCGTTCGCGTTCGAGGTCGTTGGAGTCGAGGATGAGGTTGTGCTGGCCGCCTTCGAGTTTTTCGAGTTCACCGGCGCGGAAGTTTCCTGATTGTTTGAGGAGGTTGTCGACGAGGGTTGTTTTGCCGTGGTCGACATGGGCGATGATGGCAACATTGCGGAGCGAGGAGACATTGGATGCGAGTGATGAAGGGGGCATGGACTCTCCGGGGTCAACGACAGCGTATTGAGATACGGGTGGGGTTGGATGGTGATGCGATCTGGCGCGGGCATAAGTGTATCCATCTGCTTATCGGAACGGGATATATGACTCAATGAGTTCTCTATTTTCACTCATTGGCACGATTGGTCGCCTGTGAGGGCATGATGTGGAGGATTCGATGGTCTGAGGGGTGAGTTGGCCCATGCTCTTTTATGGAGCACCGGTGCCCGGCATGGGCACATCCAAGACAACACAAGAGGTCAAGCGATGCGATCAGTACACAGAGAATCGGCTTCAGGATTCGGCAAAGGGCTTCTACTCGTCCTCGGCACCATCTGCACCACCGCCCCGGCATTGGGCGATGTTATCTACCAGCAGGACTTCGAGAACTGGAACAACACTGGTGGAATGTGGTCTTCGAGCACCAAGGCGGCACTCGGAGGGCCTTATACCTCCGTGCTCGGGCGGTTCGGCGCCTCGACGGTCACACTCAACATCGTGGCAACCAGTGCGAACAACAACGGGTACAACTCGGGCGACTCGGGGTCAAACCCGTTCAATATCACCGTTGATGAGCTTGCCAACAATCGCAATCGAGTTCCATACCTCGATCAAGGTGGAGGCTCAGGTCCGGGCGGAAATGTTGACCCGACCTACACCGGTACGCCCAGCATTGACCTTGGCGAGGCAATCAGGGATCAGAATGGGCCTCCGATGTTTGGGCCGGGCACCTATGCGGTGCGATTCGATCTGATGCTCTTTGATTCATGGGATGGCAACTACGGGCCCTATGGGCCCGATGCATTCCTCGTCGCGATCAACGGGCAAATACGCTTCAACGAAAAGCTCTACTCGAGTGCCTACGGCACTGGGCTCAACTTTAGAGAACCCGACGAGAAACCCGCTGAGAATGCCTATGGCGCACGATGGGAAGACTCGATCTACCGGGACATCGAAGTGCTTGTCGAACTGACCCAGGAAACCAACATGCTCAGCATCGACTTCATCGGGCAGACCACGCAATCAATCAATGATGAGAGTTGGGGGCTTGACAATGTACGCGTCGAGCAGCTCTCGAGCATGCGCTCGATGGCGGTGCCCGAAGTGCCGACTCCGGGAACACTTGCCCTGCTTACAGGTGGGCTCGGGCTTATGACCCGGCGTAGACGGTAATCGTCCGCCCGGTTTTGAGACTGACCCTGCTCAATCCTGCCCAAGTGTGCTCAAGCCGGCACGCTCGGAAAACTCGATCGAAACCGTGCCCCCCACGCCGAGAGGAATCCGGGCAATATCCCACTCGATCCCGGTGATGAACTTCGAGATCGCAAGATCAATTGTTGATGATGAATCGAGCAGCTCGATCGCCTTGGCGGGTTTGAAGAATCCGCGGGTCATCACTCCGGTCACTCTTGGCTGATCCGGGATGGACTCGAGGCTTTGCGCGGCCTGCCCGATCCACCGAATCTCTCTGGTTGTATCGCAATCGCCTGGTGCCAGAGAAAGGATCATAAATGGATCGTTGCCGTCGATCGCAAGCCAGGAAAACTTGACCAAATCCCCCAGAGCCGGCGTCTTGCCCGAATGTTTTTTTTCTGTGTTGTCCTCTCCCCCGAAGGGCCGGCGCTCGATGGCGTATGTCCTAACGGCGCGTGGAAACTTTCCTTGATAATCTGGTGCTTCGCTCTGGGCGTGGGCCACGAATAAGTTGTGCATGATCCGATCGACACGCACTGCAACTGGCTCATCGGGTGTGCCGGGGCGATCGAGCTGCGTCAGCATGGTCAATGCGATCGGGTGAGATTGACCTGATGATCCGCTGGTATGTTCGGGTACCCGAGAGGCCTTGGAGAGCATGACAAGCCCAGGGCCTCCGGGAAATCCGAGTGTATCGGATGGGGCGTGATCTGCTGCGGGCTTTGCCCGCGAAATCATGTGGAAGAGATGTCGCTCGACCAAGATGCTCGGCGTCTGGGAGCTCGCTGCTGCAAAGATTGCATCGCCCCCCACTGCGCTCAAAAGCCCCACGGGGGCATCATCATCGCCGAGCTCCAACTCCAGATTGGTCGCAAAGCCAAGCGACACCCGGCGCTGGGCTACAGAGATCACCCCCACAGCTGTCCGGCCCGGTGACTGTTTCTCGGCAGGAATCTGCCGAGACAGGATGCCTTGGGATGGGAGAAACTGATCGAGCTGTGCAATCCAAGCGACTGCCCAATCCCCGCCTACCTCAACGCTGGCGATCAACTCTTCGTGTCCTTGCACGATCGATCGTCCTCTGCGCTGATCTGCTTGGCTGCCCTGATTGTCAGAAAATCGTGGCCCGATTGTGTACGACTCGAGGACATGATCGAGCAACGACGAGCCCTTCCGAGGCGCGAGGATAATCGCAGCGCCATCCCAGCCATCGGGCTGATCCCCGCTGCCCCCCCGGTGATTGTCCTGAGGATTGAGCAGGACGATCTCATAACGCCCCTGCTCGATGGCATAGACGGAATGCCCCCGCTCGATGCGTCTGCGGACGGGTTTGAGCTGTTTGCGGATGCGCTGAAGATACAAAGGGTCAACCTCGCACACAAGCGCCCACTGCGTATCAATCGCATCGGCAAACTTGAAGATGGACTCGGACGATAAGCCGATCCCGTCCCAGACCACGACCACCCGCCGGGAAAGTAGCGACCTGATGGTCTCGTCGGTTTCTGCATTGAATGCTTTGGACAGGGCTTCCCAGGCGTGCTCTGTGTGGGTAAAAACGCCCGCCAGTGCAAAGAGCCTGCGAATGAATCGACCCGAATCATTGAGCAGAAAATGCTCGGCGGGGTTATTCAACACCGCTGCTGCATCGACCGCTGCCGGGACATCTTCAAGCCAAAGAAAAGGATTCGCGGGTACATCAACTCGCTCGATTCTATCAAGCGTATCTGTATCGGGGGTATCGGGGGTATTGGTGTGCGGAGGTTCGCTGGGCATCGTTTCCGATCCAAAGGCATCGGGCACGGGAATCCACAGCACAGCGAGGATCGGCAACACGCAAAGCGAAACGATCAGAACCGATTGACGAAATAGGGAATGGACATTCACGGCAAGGCTGGGACATCAAACTCCATCGACTCACGCTCGGCACGCGACCAACGAAAGACCGATTGACCGGCAGGGCCCGCAGATGATGAACGGCTTGTACTTGTTGTGTGGGCCCAGCCGATCGTGCCGCTTGATCCAACCACACACAGCGGGCTCTGTGATGCTGCGAAAGAAGCATCCTCGCGATCAACCATATAGACCGATGCCAATGCGTATCCAACCCCGACAAATCGGGCCCGCTCGGGTGCATAGTCGCCGGCAAGGGTGTTGGTGTGCGATACTGGGTCAATCGAAACCTCGAACTGATGGTCGCTGCGTCCTGGTGCTTTGAGCATCCCCGCGATGGGGTTGGCGACGGAGCTATAGATTGTGCGGGCTTCGTTGGTCAGGGCCGATGCAAACTCGCCAGCGTCCTGCTCGATCGCCTCTTCGATATTGAGCACCGGGGTCGGGTGCGAGGCGATGGTGGTCAGGCGAGGATAAAGACGCTGGAGCCCGGCGATGCTCATCAGGGTGAGCAGCAAGACGGCTGCGATTCCGAGTCGGCCGACGCGCACATGACGACGCCAGGAAGGCGGGATAAATCGGCGATACCGATCTGTACGGACAAGGACCGCGTCGGCAAAGTCCGGGGTTGCGATGGGCATCTGGAGTGCGTTGATCGCATCGGAGGTATCGAGGAGTTCTTGTTTGCGGACGGGGTCGTATTGGAGGGCGCGGGCGATCTCGCGTTGGATATCCTCGTTGAGCTCGCCATCGATTGCCGCGTCGATGAGCGATTCGGGTATCCGCCCGGGTGCGTTGCACCGCATATCGGGATGCGGGTTTGACTTTGGATCGCGTGAAGGATCGGGCTGATTCATCTCGCCACCCCCGCGAGTTGCTCGGCGAGTCGGGACTTGTCTTTGAACATCACCCGCAGGCGTTTGCGCCCGCGATGGAGATGGCTTTTGATGGTGCCTTCGGGCATCTCGAGATGCGAAGCGATCAGGGAGATGGGCCAGTCGAGCTGATGGAAGAGGATGATGATTTCGCGTTGTTCGTTGGTGAGTGTAAGGAGTGCTTGTTGGAGGGCGTCGTGCTGGACACGCTGTCGTTCATCACGAAAGACCGATGATTCGATATCGGTGTTGGATCGTCCTTGTGCACCGCCCATTGAACCGACGAAATCGGTGTCGTAGACTGGTTTGCTCTTGGCCATCGCATTCATGTAGAGTCTGCGGGCGATGGTGAAGAGCCATGTCGAGAACCGGAACCGGAAATCGAACCTGTGGAGATTGCTCAGCACACGGACGAAGGCTTCTTGGACGATGTCTTCGGCGACTTCGGGGCGCCCTGACATGCGCAGGATGTAGCCATAGACTGAGCGCTGGTGCGCGCGGATCAAATCGCCCGCCGCCTGGCGTTCGCCTGCGATGGCGCGTTCGATCAGGTCTCGTTCATCATGGCGGTCCATCAAGGCTCCCGAAGCTTCTGCGCAGCGTCCCACACAGAACGCGAACGGTGATATGGTCGCTTCTTTTACTATACCACGCCCAAGGGCTATGGTTGCATTGGAATACTTGGGTATGGGGACAGAAACTGACCAATTTTCGGCCCAACCCCAGAAAAATCGCCCCGGCGTCCTGTTGAACACCGGGGCAACGGCAGAAGAGCAAAGTGATGAGGCTTGCTCCACGAGGTTTCTGTTTGGATCGTTTTCCGATCAGGCAGCCTTGGCGGCGGGCTTGCGGGTTCGTCCGACTGTCCGCTGATCTTCAGCTGCCCGCACCATCGCTTCGTCGATCATACGATCGACGAGTTCGAGCGGATGCGAAGCCCAGAGGTCTGCGCCGATTTCTTCGGCGAGTCCCTCGGCCCGGGTGAAGACGCCGCCGCCGACGACAATCTGGGTGTTGGGACAGGCGCCGATCTCATGGAGTGTGTCGATGAGCACACGGATATCGGGGAGGTCTGCTGGTTCTGAGCAGAACATGAGCAGCGCATCGGGTTTGGTTCGTTGGACGGTTTCCTGGATTTCGTCGATGGGCACCGCGCCGCCTGCGAATCGGATTTCAAACCCGGCAGCTTCGAGCAGATCAACGGCCATCTGTCCGCCGAGCTCTGAGCCTTCGGATGGGCCACAGCAGGCAAAGACGGTGCGGTTGACCGACTCTGCGTCGGACGAGGCGAGGAGTTCGCTCGAACACTGGTCAACCAGGACACGCAAGAGGCGGGTCGAGAGGTTGTGGGCCAGTGTCGAGATGCTGTCTTCACGATGAAGTTTTTCGATCATTTCGTAGGTTGGCCAGAAGAGATCGGTGAGCATGATCTCTTGCGAGACCCCTGCGACAATCTGCTCTTCGACGATCAAACGGGCGTCGGCTCGATTCCCTGCGATGAGGGCTTCGAACAATCGCTCTGTCAAGATCTCTGTGCTCATGATATAGACTCCGTGTTTTCTACCCCGCACGAGGAGCGGGTCTTGGCTGATTGGTGAACACACACGACGCGTGCCAGAGCTTCAAGTATCGAATAGATGACAGGGACGGCAAAAGGGCGGGGTGATGGAGAGCGCATGAGTTGCACCATACCGCTTGAGTGCATCAAAAATACGGTTATTCTCGGACACACTCCGTTGCGTGTCTCGATAAGGTCCGAGAAGTGAGTATTTACTCACCTCAGGTTCATGTGCTGTTTGTGGGGTGATGTCCCTTATCGGTGCCGGTCTATCCTCTTGTCCCATCCCCGTCAAGGACGAGAGCGGAACACGATACTGCTTGGCGAAGACGGGCAAGCAGTGGCACCCGATTTAGCGAACGCCTCTATAAGCGAACGCCTTTATAGAGGTTGCAGATGCCCAGAGTCATGGGGGTAGAGGAGACATCGGTGAAGCCAGCGCGGATCATCATGGTTTGCATTTCTGCTTGGGTTTTGAAGGTGGCGACGGATTTGGGGAGGTATTTGTAGGCTCCGGAGGTATCTCTTGCGATCCAGGTTGCGGTGTGGGGCATGATGTGGCCGCAGTAGAAGGCGTTGAACCAGCGCATAGGGGGGAAGGATGGTTGTCCGAACTCGAGGATGATGAGCCGTCCGTTGGGTTTGAGGACGCGGTGGAACTCGGCGACGGCTTTCTCGGGGGTTTGGACATTGCGGATGCCGAAGGCGATGGAGACGACATCGAAGGATTGGTCGTCGAAGGGGAGTGCTTGGGCGTCGGCTTGCTGGTAGGTGATGCGGTCGGCAATGTTGGGGTGGAGCTTGGATTGTTTGTGTTTGGCGATATCGAGCATGCCTGAGGTGAAGTCTGAGCCGACGATTTGGGAGGCTTGGGAATGTTTGGCGAAGGCTTGTGTGAGATCGCCTGTGCCGCAGGCGACATCGAGGATGCGCTCGCCGGGTTGGACTTTGGCCGCGATGACGGCTCGTTTTCGCCAGGCCTCGTCGCGCCAGAGGGAGTGGATGCGGTTGTTGAGATCGTACGAGCGGGCGATGGCGTTGAACATCGCCTGGACTTTGTCGTGCTTGTCGGCGTTGGCATGGAGGGAATCGAGCTCGGAATCGTTCCAGGCTGGAGATGAAGAGGAGGCAGATTTGGGTTGTTGAGCGGTGTCGGACATGGAACAATGATGGTAGACTCTCGTTCATCGAAAGGGATATGAAATGCGATCACACTTGCTCTCCAAAGTTGCCATTTTCTCGTTGATGGGCCTGATGCTGCTCGCACCGGTCGGATGCACAACCAATCCGGCGACAGGCAAGAAGTCTTTTACGCTCTATTCATGGGAGCAGGAGAAGCAGATGGGGGCCTCGGCAGCTGCGGGGCTGGCCCAGCAGTTTGGAGGCGAGGTCGATGCTGTCATTCCGTCGCAGTATGTGCGTGAGGTGGGGATGAAACTCGTCGCCGGGGTGGAATCGGGCGTGCCCGATCTGGATTGGGAGTTCACGCTGCTCAATACGGATGTGATCAACGCCTTTGCGCTCCCGGGCGGCAAGGTGTTCTTCACACGCGGGTTGGCAGAGAAGCTCGATTCGGAAGCGGAGATGGCCGGTGTGCTTGGGCACGAGATCGGGCATGTCACCGCTCGGCATGGGAATCAGCGGATCAGCAAGCAGATCGGATTCACCGCGATCATGACCGGCGTCGCGGTCGCGGTTGGGGCTTCGGATTCAGACTCCAAGACACGCAAGTACGGACAGGTTGCGGTGCCTGCATTGGCCATCGGGGGCAATGTGGTCTTGCTCAAGTATGGGCGAAACGATGAATCCCAAGCGGACATGCTCGGGATGCGGTATATGGTGCGGGCGGGGTATGACCCGATCGGTCAGCTGCATGTCATGGAGGTGCTCGAAGCCCAGTCGAAGGGCGGACGCAAACCGGAATGGCTCTCGACGCATCCGTATCCTGAATCGCGGATCAAAGCGATCAAGGGGTATCTCGCGGGGAAGTATGCCGATACGCAAGGGAACCCGGCGTTCGTGACCAACAAGGAGGCCTATGAGCAGCGGATGCTCTTGCCGTTGCGGAATCTGCCTCGGCCTGTGAAGGACGAGGAGCCGGTTTCGTTTTTGGATGTGCCTGCGCTTTGGTGTGGGGAGTGTCGGGCGATGGCGATGCGGTGATAAAGAGCACGACTGCGCCGGGGACGGCGAGTCGTGGCACCCGACAAGGCAAGGCTTGGAAGAAGACCCCCTCCGTCCGCGGGGACGCGGACACCTCCCCCGCGCCGCGGGGGAGGAGAAAGAGTTGGAGACTATGAGCCGGACCAGAAGCGTTGCCAGTTGGCGTGGGCGAAGCCTGCGATTTCGGGATCGGACCAGCCTTGATCGGCCAGGGCGGTGGTGAGGGTGGTGAGGTCAGTTGGGGTATTGATCCCTTCGGGGAGGTTGTCGGCTCCGAACCCGCCGTCCATGTCCGAGCCCAGGGCGATGTGGTTTCGGGAATTGGTGAGCTCGCAGACATGCTCAATGTGGCGGATGCAGTCTTCGATCTTGGCGCGTTGGGCTTTTTTCTTTTCCTTGTTTATGCCGGGGGTGATGAAGTCGCCGAGGAGATTTAAGCCGATGACTCCGCCTCGACGCGCGATCTCGATGATGGTTTCGTCAGCGAGGTGGCGCTGGTTCTCTTTGGAATCTGGATCGCCCATCAAGGCCCGGCTATTGGAATGCGAAGCGATGACAGGGCGATCGGTCAGGGCGAGGAGTTCGTCGGTTGATCGCTGGGAGAGGTGCGAGAGGTCGTGGACGATATTGAGTTGGTCCATTCGTTTGGCCAGTTCGATGCCCAGGTCGGTGAGCCCGTTGCCCGGCTTTTGATGATCTGTGCCGTTGCCACCGGCGTAGCGGGATTGGTGCCACCAGGCCATGCCGATGGCGATGACACCCAGGTCAGTCCATTGTTCGAGCTCGTCGGGAGCCGTGATCGGGTCGGCGCATTCGATGAGGACACCGAGCTGTAACGGGGCATCGGATTGAGTCGCCGGCTCGCCTCGTTTGGGCATTCTGGAGATCAACCCGGCGTCAAACCAGGTGCGGTAGAGCAGGAGTTGGCGCATGCCGGCGCGATAGGCTGCGTCGGCGTCGTTGAAGGGGTAGGTGAATGGGCCGGTCTCGGCGTCGGGATCGTTTGGGTCGATGATGGCTTCGGTGAAGATGGTGGCGAGGCATTGGGTGACTTGGCCTGCGATGAGCGAGGGTAAGGTGACGGCGGCGGGTTGATAGCGTCCTCGGCAATCGGCGAGCGAGGCGTGCATGTCCCGCCCATTTTCAGCGAGGTAGGCGAGATCAAGGTGGGCGTCGAAGAAGTGCATGGGCTGCTCATTTCTTGGGAAGAAGGGGGAACAAGGATTGGGATTGTATCGCCGGGCGTCGCTGGGGATATGGGAGGAATAGGATGTAGCCTGAAACCCGGCGGGATGTTTGCCAAATAAGGGAATCGCTGAGATACGCTTCAATACAAGACGGGACTGCACATGAACACGCTCCGAACACACAAACCTCGATCAAGCCGAAATGGTAATGTTCTGATTGGATGCCTCATCGCCTTGGGCATCGCGATCATCCTGCTCATTGTCTCGGTGGTCTTTGTCATGAACTCCTGGCGTGGATGGGTCTCGGGGGGGATCAAGCAGGGGCTGACGGCGGTGCTTGACGAGACGCAAATTGAACAGATCGAGAAGGATGAGATCAATGCCCATATCGAGACGCTGATGACGCGGTTTGTGGACAAGGATATCACGACCGAGGATTTGTTCTTGATTACCGCGGAGATTTTCGAGGGGCCTTTGTTGCCGATGGGGATTGTGGAGGCTTCGTATGAGAGCTACTTTGCGGATTCGGAACTCGATGATGAAGCCAAAGCCGACGCGAAGGTTCAGCTTGGGCGATTGGCCTATGGGATTTATGCGGAGGATATCTCGATAGACGATCTCGAAACGATCCTCACACCGATCGAGGCGCCGGCGGGCACGAACAACGGCGCTGTTCATGTGAGCTTCAACAATCGCGAGTTCAACCTGAAGAACCCCGATGAAACAAGCGTCGAGGAACTGCTCGAAGTCATCGCCAACGCCAAGGCTTCTGCCGATGAGGCGGGGGTTGATGAAACGCCGCCTGTGATTGATCTTTCGGATGAGGTGGGCAAGGCGATCGCTGCCGCACTCGGCGAAGACCCGGAGTTGTGGGTTCCCGGTGCGGGGGATGACGATGCCGCGGAAGATGTTGAGCCCGATGCGGGTTCGGACGATGGGCCTTGATGATGGGCCTTGATCTAGGCCGTGTCTGACGGCTCAAAAACATCCCATCGGGTGCCACTACTCGCCGTCTTCGGCGCAGTAGTGCTTTGGTTTTTCCGCCATCAAAGAACACGACTGCGCCCTTCGGGCGAGTCGTGGCACCCAGATGCAGATTGATAAACGAGCCGTCAG
>WFPK01000004.1 GCA_015487555.1 Phycisphaerales bacterium | reverse complement strand
GTGGGCTGGTGGGCTGGTGTTTATTATCGGATAATTGGAGTTCATGTCAATGCATGTATGAACAAATTTTGTAAATAATATAGTTTGGATGCTATGGGTATAAAAATCTTCCGTCCGCTGCGCGGACACCTCCCCCAAGCCGAGGATTATGCTTGAATCCCATGATTTCTTGCATAATCCTCAGCCTGGGGGAGGAGAGAAGAGGAAAACCCGACTGCGTTGGGGATGACGAGTCGGGGCGCCCGCGGCAAACAACGCCTCAGTGGGCAGCGTGTTGGAGGGCGATCAGGGCGTAGGCAGCGATGAGGACATCGTTATTCTCCATCCATCTTGGGTCCAGGACTTTGAATGAGCCGTTGATGTATTGGAGTTCGTGGATTTTGTCGATCATTTCTTCGCGCCAGTTTCGGCCATCAATTTCGTCGACGCCGAAGGCATCGAGGGCGCGGGCCATGGTGGCAAGGTAGTAGTAGTACCCCTGCTCGCCCATGCCTGGGTTTTCTTCGAGGGTGTAGTTTTCTTGGATCCATTTCCATGCGCTGGCCATGCGTGGGTCGTCGGGGTCGATGTTGGCGAAGATGAGGGATTTGAACCCGGCGTAGGTCATCGAGCCGTAGGCGCGCAGGCGGGTGAGCTCGGAGCCGTCTTGGGTAATCTCGACGATCGACCCGGCCATGGATTGTCCGACGGGCCCGTCGACGGATTCGATGTTGGGGACGGTGGCGTAGATAAACCCGCCTTGGGATGAATCGTCGGCGTAGGGCATGTCATTGATCTCATCGAGCATCTGTACGCGCGAGAGGAAGACCAGTGCACGCTGATAGGCGACATCGTTGGTCGAGACGCCGGTGTCGTGGAGGGCTTGGAGAAAGAAGGAAAGGTTCGAGAGGTCAGGTCTTCCGTGTTTGCCGTAGCCGACGCCTCCGAAGTAGGGGTGGTCGATGGTGATGGGCTCTTCAAACCCTGGATCGGTTGGGTTGTTCTTGTTGGTATTGGTGTATTGGAGCGATTTGAGGTATTTCCGTCCTGCGAGCACAGCTTCGAGGGCTTTGGGTTTGCGGACACTTGCCAATGCCGAGAGGCAGATGGCGGTGTTGTATCCTGGGAGCATCCCGTCGTGGATCGACCCGTCATCTTTGGCGTATTTGAGGATGTACCGGGTGCCTTGGATGACCAGTGGATGTGTTTCGTCGATGCCCGGGTCGAGCATGAGCCCTTGGACGATGAGCCCGGTGATCGCGGGCATGGCCTGGGATTCTGGATCATCATCCCATCCCAAGGCCTGGGTATTCTGGCGTGAGCCGAGGTACTCGATGGTTCGTCCAATCGTGAGCTCGGCTTTGCGTTTGTGATCGCCTGAGATTGTCTGGGCTTGGGCGAACTGGGCGCACAGTGCGAGCAAAATGATACAAACTAATTTCATGTGGTATTCCTCTCTGATTCATGCCCTTGCATCGCCGATGCCCCGGCGAGCACCACCGATGAAGCAGCACACGCTGCCGCTTCGATACGAAGCACAAATACACCAAACCGGATCATACGCACTTGGGTTGCAGCGATCTGTGCACGCTCGGCGTCCGACCACCCGCCCTCAGGGCCGATCAATAGCACAATCCGGGTATTCGAGCCCCCAGACCCACTCCTAGGCCCGGGCCACGAATCGCCCGATGCGTCGGCGAGCACCGCGTCGGGGTCGTTGATGGCATCGGCAAAAGCGATCGGATCGTCGATTTTCAGGTTCCACGGGCGATGGCACTGCTTGGCTGCTTCATTGGCGATGCGTTCGAGCTTGTCCTGGCGGATGGTCTCAGGCTTGCGCTGGGACCGATCGCAGAGCAACGGGCGAAAGGTCGAGACCCCGAGCTGGGCGAGCTGGTCGATCATCCGATCGAGCCGATCGCCTTTGGGCAGGGCGCTCCAGATTTCGACGACGGGTGAGATGGGCTCGAATGCTTTGATCTCGCGGAGCTCGATGGTGATCTTTGGCTTGGACTTTGCCCCGGCAATCTCCCGAACAACTCCGGTGCCGATTCGGCCTTGTCCGTCGAGGATGCCGATCTGCTCGTTGGTGCGGATGCGTTTGACGCGGGCTGCGTGGTGGGCTTCTTGGGCGACGAGCTCGAAAGAGACACCAGGCGACAGGGCACCAAGGTCCGAGAACGAAACAAAGTGCTTGGGTGGAGGCTCGGGGGGCATGTGAAAGGGTAGGTT
>WFPK01000003.1 GCA_015487555.1 Phycisphaerales bacterium | reverse complement strand
GGACGGAAAAAACAAGGATTGAGGGAAACAAAATGAAGAAATGTACAGTGGTTGCAGCAGCTGTTGTTGCTGCATCGTCCGGTTTGGCATTGGCGCAGTTCGATGCCTATTACGACGGAAGCCAGAGCCGGCTTGTTGGCGGTGCGTTTGATGTCACATGGGCTGCTGCAGGTACCTATGAAGGTGTGGCCCATGCGACCGGTGATTTGATTGGATCGTATAGTGCAGGAACCCTTGCATACACCTACGACGGCCCAGGAGAGCGCGGTGCGGGACAGTACAGCGGCGGCACATTCAGTGGGTTCTGCATTGAGCTTCAAAGCATCGCTGGTGGAACACGCACTTACGATGTGGTTGAAATTAGCGATGCTCCGAACCCAGCGCCCGGGCTTGGTGGCGACGGGTACGACATTCTTGACCAGATTGAAGTCAAGGCAGTTGTTGCAGCAGCGATTAACTTGGGCTGGATCAATGAGGATCTTTCAGCGACCGGTTCAGTGTCCAATATTCAGCTGGCAGCAATCCAAGGTATGATCTGGACCGTGGTCTTTGATGATGCGGTTGTGACAGCGAACTATGCGAATGTTTCTGCTGCAATGCAGGATATTCAAGACAGAATCGATTTCATGGTACTCAATGGCATGAATCAGAATGTTGCGGGTCTTCGTGCGATGCTCAGTGCCGATTCGCAAGATCAGCTTTATGTTGTGCCGCTTCCTGCTGCAGCGTTTGCAGGTCTTCTGACACTCGGTGGCATTGGCGGTTTCTCACGGCTTCGTCGCCGCTAAGAAACTCAACTGTTTGTAAACTTTCGACGGGAGAGGCAATGCCTCTCCCGTTTTTTCTTGCGCACATGAAGATAGATGTACGAGCAGTAGAGAGCGGGTTTGCTTATGCTGACCCAGAAGCCTCGGCTTGGGCAGAGATCGCATCGAGCACCTGGTGAAGATGCACAGTCCAAGGCCCGATTGATCCCAGCAGGCTGATCGAATCGGCAATGTCGAGTGTTGAGTAGCTCGGACGAGCTGCGGGCCTGGGGTATTCATCTGAGCTACACGGGCGGACTTGGCACTCGAGGTCGGCATACTCGACGATGGCGCGGGCAAAGTCGAACCAGGTGCACTCATCATTGTCAGCGAGGTGCCAGGTGCCCTGGGCGCCTTTGAGATAGAGCGCCAATGAAGACTCGGCAAGATGCTGAGCGCTTGTCGGTCGACCACGCTGATCGTTGACGACGCGGAGTTCATCGCGCGATTGTGCCAAGTTCCTGATTGTGCGCACAAAGTTTGAGCCCCACGGAGCATACACCCAGCTGGTGCGGATGAGTATGTATGAAGCGTCTGATTGGGCGAGGAGTGATTCGCCCAGAGCTTTGGATCGCCCGTAGGCGTTGATCGGGTTGATTGGCGCGTCGATTGGATAGGGCGTATTGGCATCGCCTGCGAAGACATAATCGGTGGAATAGGTGATGAGAGTCGCGCCATGCTGGGCGCATTGTTGGGCGATTTCGGAGACGGCATGGGCATTGGCCCGTGTCGCGCCATCTTCGTCTGATTCGGCACCATCCACATCCGTCCACGCAGCTGCGTTGACAACGAGGTCCCAATGCTCCGTGAAGCACCGGGTGATTGATTGAGGCTCCATCAAATCGAACTCAGGACGCGAAACCCCTTGGCATCCGATTTGGTTTGCAGTGAGATACTCCATCCATGATCGACCCACCATGCCCGTCGAGCCAAGCACAAGTACACGCTTTGGCAGCGGACAAAGTTCAGAGATTGATTGGATTGCTCGGGTCATTATTTGTGTTCAACTTCCCACGGGAACCCTGGGAATGCATCTGGCGAGGCGCGTTCCTCGTCGGGTGCCTGGGGGTTGTAGCTATGGGTAACATAGTAAAGCAGCCCGGCCTGGGTCGGGCCAACGGTGGCGGCACCATGCCAGAGTGGTGGGGGGATAATCACGGTTCCGGGTCGTTTTTCACCGATGACGATCGACCATGCCTGGCCTGTTTCCTGGTTGTAGATTCCGACCTTCAGGTGTCCGATGAGCCCCATCCAGAAATCGGTTTGGAGGGTGTGGCGATGCCAGGCTTTGATGACGCCGGGGTATTGCACGGAGAAGTTGATCTGCCCCTGCGGGCCCATCACGCCTTGGAGCTGATTCATCAGCGACCATCCCCGATCGTCCGTGTAGTGCGAGGTTGGTACAAAGACAGGTGCGTTCTGGGCTTTGGCGACTTCGTGGGCTTCTGCCAATGGGATGCTCAGGCGTTGGGGTTGGTGTATGTTCATTGGCTCTACCTTGTGTTGTGCTGACTCGATGTGTGAGATGGTGCCGATGGCGGGTTCAAAGCTTGAGATCGTTTCTGATGGAGCGCTATGGTGCGTTGCCATTGCTTTGCTTGCACCGCGACGGATGCGATGATTCCGATTCCGATGATATGCAGGGGGGTGTAGAAGGAGTTGAGCATCATGTCGATCGAGAAGATGGCCAATCCGAGCATGATCCCAACAGCTGGCGCCCAAAGGGCGGAGGTGATCGCGCGCCCTTTGATCCTGTAGATCATGAGCAAGCTCGGAAGCGCGGTCATGGCGAGGAATGAGATGAGACCTACAAACCCGTAGACGCCGAAGATGATTGTGGTGAAGCCATCGACCGATCTGTCGCTTCGGTCCTCAACTCCAACGGGGCGGTTTCGGCCATACCCACCCCATCCAAATAGAGGCTTTTTGAGTGCATGCTGAGAGAAGCTGGCTTCTTGAGCGACTCGGCCTCGAAGCGAGCTTGCCCGTTCGGGGTCATAGGATTCGATGACTTCGAGGATGATATCCGGTGACCAGATATTTGAGATGCGGACACCAAGGTAGATAGAGGGGGTGAGCACCAAGGCAATCAGCGCCAAGCGAAACCCGGTGGATCGAACAAAGAGTCCGAGGGCTGTTGTGCCTGCGAGAAGGATGATGGCGCCTAAAGATCGGGAGAGGATGTTTGTGACCAGTATGATCGCAGCGAAGACGGAAATTGGCAGATTGAATATCTTGATCTGTTTGGATGCGGTGATCCAAAGCCATATCGCAACGGCTCCCGATGTGGCAAACCAGAGCCCAACTTCGAGCCCGTGTCTCATGAAGAGCATCGGGCGGTATCCACCCAGGCGTGCGGTCATGTGGAATGGCGACGCTCGATATCCATAGATTTGATTATTGAGCTGGGGACTCATCTGTGATTCCCACAGGGCCATGGGGACAGCGAACAGGCCTGCGAATATGAACCAGATCGCGGCGGTTTTGACATCGTTCGGATTTCGGATATAGACTCGCCCAAGGAGATAGGGAACGCCAAAGAGGAAGACATTGGTATAGGCTCCGGACATCCCATCGTATACGCCGAGCCCATTGGTGATCGAAGTGGGGAGTGGGGCGAGGATATAGACAAGGATCGGAAGATCAATGAGCTTTGGTCTGAACTTCATCAATCCTGCGGAGTTTGAAATGAGTAGGCCGAGCAAAAGTGCGTAGGCGACAGAATATTCCTTGGTGAACATTGGAAGCCCAGGGAGATTGATTCCCCTCACCGGCGGGAGGAAAAGCCACCCGAAGACGATGGTTGCCATCACGCCTTTGACGCCTCGGAATGTGACCATGATGAGTGGGCCAAATACCAGAAAAAGGAAGAGCACCGCGAGGACAAACTGATTACCTTGCATGGGCGTGATCCGGGTGGCGAGTGGGCAGGTTCAGAGGCTCTGGGGCAGGTGTGGGGGCAGGTGTGGAATCTGGGAGCCCGCCTGAGTCGAGTGGGCAATCCGTCGGCGAGGACATCTCGGGTATGCGGGATTGGGTTGGAGTATCATGGGCCATGCGCAGGTGCTCTTCGTGGTCTCGAGAGTGTATATCGGCATGAAGAAACAGAGGCTTGCAAGAATCGTATGGGATTTGGACGCTCAGGCGGTTCAATTTTCGGCATCTTTTCTCCGATTGCCCAAAGCATCTTTGAATCGCATACAGCAATCATGAAGAAGGCAGAAATGGACGATATACTGCTGGATTCAGGCAGGAAATCGGCGGGCTCTCTGGGCAAGGCTCGGACAGGTATCGGGGATGGTCGGCACAACGAAAACGCTCACAAATGAAAAGAAGCAATCGAGATCAGCTGTGATGGAAGAAGGGGCGGAGAACCCGGTTCAATCGGTGCGCCAACTTGCGGTCGTCGTGCTCAACTACAAGACCCCCGGGCTTGTGATTGATTGCTTGCACTCGCTCGATGGGCAGATCGAACCGGCGACCCAAGAGGTCATCGTCGTGGACAACTCCTCGGGCGACGGATCTCCTGTGCAGATCGAGGAGGCGATCGAATCCAATGGGTGGGGGTGCTGGGCAAGGGTGGTGCGGTCACCGATCAATGGCGGGTTCGCCGCGGGCAACAATGTCGGGATCAAGGCATCCAATGCCAAGGTGTATCTCTTGCTCAACTCGGACACGATCGTGCGCGATGGTGCGATTGAAACGCTGATGAAAACGCTCGATGAGCACCCCGAGATCGCCATGCTCAGCCCACAACTCGAATGGCCCGATGGTGAGCATCAGATATCGACATTTCGGTATGGAACGCCGATCACGGAGATGATCTACGCATCGAGGCTGGGGTTGATCGAACGCATTTTCCCTCGCCATGTCGTTGCTCGCGAGCTTCATGAGTTTACAACCGGGCTTGATTGGACAAGCTTCGCGTGCATCGCGATTCGTCGGGAGGTCTTTGAGACGATCGGGTTGCTCGATGAAGACTATTTTATGTATTTCGAGGATGTCGCGCTGTGCCGAAAGGCGACCAAGGCGGGGTTTGTGATTGGGTATCAGCCCCAGGCCCATGTCGTGCATCTGCGGGGTGGGTCGTCGCCGGTCAAGGAGCAGTCTCGCCAGCGCAAGCGCCGACCGGCGTATTACTACGCAGCCCGCTCGCACTACCTCCGCAGCTTCTATGGCGTGCCCGGGCACATCCTGGCCAACTTACTCTGGCTCACCGGGTGGACGATCGGGGCGTTGCGCGGACGCACCGGGGCGGTTGCCCATGAGTACCTTGATATCTGGACATCGCCTAGGCACAAAGTGCCGATCGGAGTCGATGATGGGGAGGCAGATGGATAAACATCAGCATACAACGCTCGAAGTTCGTCCGGACTTTGTGATTATCGGCGCGATGAAGTGCGCCACGAGCACGATCCACGATCAGCTGGCGCATCAGCCCGGGATTTCGATGTCCGAGCCCAAGGAGCCGAACTTTTTTTCGGATGATGCGCACTGGCGGATGGGAATTTCGTGGTACGAATCGCTCTTCGCGTCGATGCCCAGCGCCGATCTCAAGGGCGAATCTTCGACGCACTATACCAAGCTGCCGACTTATCCCCAGTGTGCCAAGCGGGTGCGTGAGTGGGTGCCTGATGCCAAGCTGATCTATGTGATGCGCGATCCGGTCGATCGGATTGTGTCGCAGTATATCCATGAGTGGTCGGTGCATGTGATTGCGAAAGATTGCAGCATCGACCAGGCGATCCGTGAGCATCCGATGCTGGTTGATTATTCGAGGTATGCGATGCAGATCGAGCCTTATATCAAGCTGTTTGGGCGTGAATCGATCTTGCCGGTGTTCTTTGAGCGGATGATGCGCGAGCCTCAGGCGGAGCTCGAGCGGATTGCTCGGCATATCGGGTATGCTGGCGATGTTCATTGGCATGATGACGAGGCGAAGAATGTATCGTCGCAGCGCCAACGCCGAAGCCCGGTGCTCAACAAGATGCTCGATGTTCGGCTGATCCAGATGGCCAGGCGGACACTGATGCCCGAGTCGATTCGCAGCAAAATTCGGTCTCGGTGGACGATGGATCAACGCCCCCAGCTCGCTGATGATTCGCTCGCGCATCTGCATGAACAACTCGACCCTGATCTTGCCCGGCTTGGGAAGCATCTGGGGATGGAGCTGAGCTGCCAGGGGTTCAAGGAGCAGGTGGTCGCGGGCGATGCGCCTCGTTGGTCAACAGCAACGGGGGTGGAGCATGGGTGAGCACAACGATCTGCGGCCGCTTGTAGGCGTCGTGGCGATCGGGCGAAACGAGGGCGATCGGCTCAAGCGATGCCTCAACTCGGCCAAGGCGCAGACCGATCAGGTGGTGTATGTTGATTCGGGTTCGACGGATGATTCGGTGGCCTTTGCTGAGTCGATCGGTGTCGAGGTCGTGAATCTCGATACCTCGATCCCGTTCACGGCTGCGCGTGCGCGCAACGAGGGGATCGCACGATTGATCGAGCGGTGGGGGGATATTGAATATGTCCATGTGCTCGATGGGGATTGCGAGTTTCAGGATGGGTGGATTCAGATCGCCTATGACTTCATGCAGCGCAACGATGACGCTGCGGTGGTCTGCGGGCGAAGACGCGAACGCCAGCCTGAGGCGTCGAGATACAACCTGATGTGCGATCTCGAATGGGACACCCCGATCGGGCAGGCCCGATCGTGCGGCGGCGATGCGCTGTTCTTGCTCAAAGCCTTCAACGAGGTCGGCGGGTACAACCCCTCGGTGATCGCGGGTGAAGAGCCCGAGCTGTGCGTGCGGATTCGGAGCAAGGGGTACACGGTGCATCGACTCGATCATGAGATGACGCTTCACGATGCGTCGATGACCCGGTTCAGTCAGTATTGGCAGCGGGCCAAGCGAGCTGGTCATGCCTATGCGCAGGGCGCCGATATGCACGGCAACCCCCCCGAGCGGCATTGTGTCAAACAAACCCGATCAGCGATCGTCTGGGGGCTGATTTTTCCAATCCTGGCGATCGGATTGGCATGGTGGACCTTCGGGATTTCGATCGCGGTGTATCTCCTGATGGTGTGCGCACAAATCTGGCGGATTCGATCCGGGCAGATCAAGATCGGGCGACCGAAGCAGCACGCGACCTTGCTGGCGGTGTTCGTCATGATTGCCAAATACGCCCAGGCCAGCGGCGTGCTGCTCTACTGGTATCGCAAGGTGATGAAGAAGCAAGCAACGCTCATCGAATACAAGGGCGCAGCCGACGCTCAAGAGGGAGGGGCCAATGGGTAGCGGATCAATCTTGTATATGTCAGGGACTGTGCCGGTACGCTCGGAAACCTTTGTTTATCGTGAGATTCTCGCGCTCCGTTCGCTTGGGCTTGATATCCAGACGGCATCGGTGCATGCGCCGATGCACGGGCTTGATGAGGGCGTGCTCGAAGAGATGGCCAACGGAACCACCGAGATTTACTCATCGGGGGCATGCTCGATCGTATTTGATCTGTTTGCAGAACTTGCTGCCCATCCGCTTCGGACCATCGCCACGATGTCACGATGCAAACTCGATGCATTCTTTTCGTCCGATGTCACGATGTCTCGTCGCCCAAAGGTTGTCTGGCAGGGGATGGCTGGGGTTGCATTGGCCCGCCGGATTCGTAAGAAGAAGATCACGCATATCCATGCCCACATGGCTCATGTGCCGACCACCATCGCAATGTATGCAGCCAAGCAGCTCGGTATCTCGTTCAGCTTCACGGGTCATGCCAACGATCTATTTCCCAACCGCACGCTGCTCAAGGAGAAGCTCGAACGGGCGAGCTTTGCCAACTGCATCAGCTATTGGCACCGGGCGTTTTTCCAGTCGATCGTTTCGAGGCCAGATACGGATTACCCGATCGTACGCTGCGGCGTAGACACCCGCGAGTACAAAGCAATGCCTGCACCATCGGGAGAGAAACTCGAAGTGCTCAGCGTTGGTCGGCTTGTTGAGAAAAAGGGATTTGATGTGCTCATCAAGGCGGCGGGCGAGATTGCCAAAGCGGGCGGCCCGGCGATGCGGATCACCATCGCGGGCGGCGGTCCTGGCGAGAAACAACTCAAGGCTTTGGTCGAGGCCCTGCCTCCGACGGCTGAGGTTGTCATGCTTGGCGATACGGACAATGATCGGGTGATGGGACTGATGGCCCAGGTCGATGTCTTTGCGCTTCCGTGCCGGGTGGCGGATTCGGGCGATCGTGACGGCATCCCGGTGGTGCTGATGGAAGCGATGGCCCGCGGGCGATGCGTGATTTCGGGCGATCTCGAAACAATCCGTGAGTTGGTCGAGGACGGGATATCGGGCGTGATGATCCCACCTGGGGACCAAGAAGCATTGGAGAAGGTGTTGATCGAGTTGGCGAATGACCGGATTCGGGTCGATGAACTGGGCAAGGCTGCGAGAATGCGGATCGAGGATGAGTTTGATCTGATGCTCAATGCGAATCGAATCAAGGATGCCTTAGCGGCGAGGGGGTTGGTATGAGTGAATCGAATCGGCGGTATTTGCTGATTACGCCTTGCCGCAATGAGGAAGAGTATATTCAGATTACGATCGATTCGATCGGTGCGCAGACGATCCCGCCAGCGTGCTGGGTGATTGTTGATGATGGTTCGACGGATCGCACGCCTGAGATTCTCAAGGCGGCGAGTGAGAAGTATCCGTTTATCAAAGTCATCTCTCGGCAAGATCGCGGCAAGCGGGCGGTTGGGCCGGGTGTGATCGAGGCTTTCAATGATGGGTTGGATTCGGTCTGTCTTGAAGAGTATGACTACCTCTGCAAGCTCGATGCGGATCTTGGGATACCCGAGACCTATTTCGAGAACATGATGATTCGCATGGAGGATGACCCGTTGCTGGGCAATATCTCCGGCAAGACCTACATCAATGTGCATGGCGATAAATGGGTGTCCGAGCGGATGGGCGATGAGAATGCGATCGGGCCTGCGAAGTTTTATCGGCGCGAGTG
>WFPK01000002.1 GCA_015487555.1 Phycisphaerales bacterium | reverse complement strand
TGGCCGTTGCAGCCTTTCATGACGACATCGGTCCACCACGCATCGCGGAGGTTTTTCTTGAGTTGGGCGCCCAGTGGGCCGTAGTCCCAGAAGCCGTTGATGCCGCCGTAGATTTCGGATGCCTGGTAGATGAACCCTCGGCGTTTGCACAGGGCCATGATGTCATCCATGGATTTGACGGGCGTGGTGGTTTGGTTGGCGGTATCGGCGGTGTCGGTCATTGGGAAAATCCTTTGCGTTGGGTGCAAAGTGTAGGGGGGGAGTGGGTGTCTTTGGTGGCCCGGCTCGCCGAGCCGGGTCTTTCTGTGAGGAAATGGGCTGATTGAAGAACCCGGCTCGGCGAGCCGGGCCACCAAGAATCTCAATCCCCCAAGACCGAGGCGAACACATCGCGCCAGGTGATTTTTTCGAGCTCCTCATCGACCTGGGCTTGGACTTCCTCGTAGGCTTGGATCGTCGGTGGGGGCGAAAGATTGACGATCTGGTCTTCGGGGACTTTGGTCAGGGCCAGGGCCCCGTCGCCGCTGGCGTGGACGACCCATCGCCCTTCGTCGAGTTGGCGATACACCGCTTGGCCGACCAGGGCTGATTCGGTGTCCCAATCAACATTGGCGAGTTTGGGGTTGATGATCGTGGCCTGTGATGGCGGGGTGTCGGCGTCGAAGACTCGGCGGATCCAGAGTCGCCCTTCGATCAGGGCGAAATCGACATAGATTTCACGATCGGCGTTGCAATCGGTTTCGATGGTCTCGGCGGTGCCTTCGATGGTGCGGATCTGAACGGTGATCTTGCGATCCTTGACGATCAGTTCGGTAATCGCGGTCTGGCGGACAGCCTGGTTGTATTGGGCAGCGAGTGATTCGTAGGTGGTCGAGAGATCGCGCAGGCGGGATTGATAGACCTGATTTGCTGCGTCGGCTTTGGCGAAGCGGAGGCCGACGATCGCGACGACCCCGATCGCTGCGATGATCGCGAACCCGGTGATGGTGCCTTGGATCATGGCGAGTTTCGACATGATCTATTGATCGGCGGGATCAGTGGGATGTGGTGAAAAAGGGCATGTCCCCGGTGGCCCGGATCGCCGAGCCGGGTCTTTCTTTGCTCAGAATAGTCAGGATAAGAACCCGGCTCGGCGAGCCGGGCCACCAAGAGGGTGGTCAGTCTTTGTATTTGCGAAGGCAGAGGGTGTCGTTTTGGCCGCCGAAGCCAAAGGAGTTCGAGAGGCAGACTTCGACACCCCCGCGGTGGTTTTCATCGCGAGGCTCATTGGGCACATGGTCTAAGCCACAGGCAGGATCGAGGTCGTGGAGGTTGGCGGTGGGGGGGATGATCCCGGTCTGGATCGCCTGGATACAGGTGATGAGTTCGACAGCTCCTGCTGCCTGGATGAGGTGCCCCATCATGGATTTGATGGACGAGAAGGGGACTTGGGGTGCGAGGTTGCCAAAGACGGAGCGGACGCCGTTGGATTCGGTTTTGTCGTTTTCTTGGGTGCCTGTGCCATGGGCCGAGATGTAGTGGACGAGTGGGCGTCCGGTGTCGTCGGTGGCTTTGGGGTCGATCCCGGCTTGTGCCAGTGCTGCCGACATGGCGCCCGCGCCGCCTTTGCCGTCGGGGTGGATATCGGTGATGCGGTAGGCGTCGGCGGTGGATCCAAACCCGGCGACCTCGGCGAGGATGTTGGCCCCGCGTGCTTTGGCCGATGCGAGCGATTCGAGGATGATGATGCCTGCGCCCTCGCCCATGACGAATCCATCGCGGGAGAGATCAAAGGGGCGCGAGGCGGTTTGAGGCTCGTCGCGCCGGGTGCTCATGGCGGTGAGGCGCATGAATCCGGTCATGCCCAGCGGGTGGATCATCGAGTGGCACCCGCCTGCGATCATGATGTCGGCGTCGCCTCGGCGGATGATCTCGAAGGCTTCGCCGATGGCCTGGGTCGAAGCAGCGCAGGCGGTCATGCAGTTGAGGGTCGGGCCCATGGTGCCCAGTTCGGCAGCGATATGCGTCGAGGCGAGCTGAGGCTCTTGCTCGACCTCGGCGATGGGTTTCATACCTTCATAAGCTTTGGTGATCCATGCGACGGGATCGAGTTTGCGGGTTTCGCTGTCCCACCCGGCGATGTTGGCAGCCATGTAGGGGGGATAGTCGAGGACGCCTTCGCCTGCGCCCAGGTAGATGCCGGTGCGTTTGAGATTGGGAGGTGCAGTATCGAGCCGGGCCATGGTCCAGGCGGCTTTGGTGGCGGCGAGTGCGAACTGGGTTCCGAGCCCGGCGTGGGCGTGGGCATCGGCGCGATCACCGAGATGATCGTGCAGGGAGAAGTCTTCGACCTCGGCTGCGAAGTTGGTGGCGCAGGTCGAAGCGTCGAAGCGGGTGACGGGGGCAATCGCGCTCTGGGCATCGAGGAGCTTGTTCCAGGCATCGTCGATACTGGTGCCCAGGGGCGTGACCCAGCCCATGCCGGTGATGACGACACGCTGATTCTCAGGAGTCATGGGACTTGTTCCTCGGATTGTTCTTCAGATTATTCTTCGGAAGATTCGACCAGCTCGCCCTCTTCTTCATCTTCGTATTCTTCTTCGTTGTCGGTGTGCAGGGCATCGGGGTTGAGCACGCGGACGAGCCCGTCTTTGAGTCTTCGTTGTCCGAAGTTGATGATGAGCCCGAGTTCGAGATCGGCTGCCCGGAGGATGGCGCGGAGTTCGGTGCGTTCTTTGCCGCCCACTTCGTAGTTTTCTGCCATGATTTTGACAAGGAACCGATCGCCAGCGTAGAGGTCTGCAGTGACGGATCCGATGACTTCGCCATCGAACTCGACATCGTATGATTTGTTTTCTTCAAAGGAGACTTCCTCGTGTTTGAGCTCGTAGAGGAGGGCGGCGCGGTAGATTTCCAGCGGATATCCAGGTCCGAGTTCTTTGTGGGTTTCGATGGCGCACCCGATGACCTTTCGACTGATTTCGGTCAGTGCAGGATCAAGGTCGGCCAATGGGGTTGATCGTCGGCCTCGAGATGAATGGTTGGTGTTGGGCATGTTGCGAGTCTCCAGAAAATCAAAATAAGATGAGTCGTTGGGTACTGTATTCAGAAATAGAACATATCTCTCCCCAAAGGGGGGATAAATCCGGTTTGATTTGATTTATTGGGGTTTCGACAAAACCAGTGCGCCCGATTGTCCGCCGAGTGATCCAGAGCAGATCAGGACATGATTGATCGCGTCGGGTTGGGGCTGGGCGATGTGGGCAGGCAGACGCTGGGTCTGGATGCATTTGGCCCCGGCAGCGGTCATCAACCCGCCATGCCCGGCCATGGTGTTGCCGACGAGGTGGGCAAGGGTGAAACAGGCGATCTGGTCCAGTCGATCAGCAAAAACACGGCGCAGGGCACCCATTTCCATCGCATCAAGGCTCGGCACACCGATCCCCATCGGGATGATGAGGTCGATGTCGTCAGCGGTGAGGTCGGCATCGGCAAGGGCCGATTCGATGGCTGCTTCGAGCCCGCGGTCGATCGGATCGGATTCGGGCTCATCAAACACCCCCGGGAAGACCGGAGGCGGAGTCTGGGCAGCACCGAATCCGGAGATGATTGCGTAGATGGTTGCATTGCGGGCTTGGGCGTGGTTTTCGTTTTCGATGACGAGCATGCCGCCGGCTTCGCCGATGATCCCGCCTTTGGAATCGGGGTCGTAGGGTTTGGTGATGGTTGATCCATCGGTCGCATCGGCGGTGTCGGCGAGTCGGCCACAGTAGTCCCATCGGAGGAGCCCGAGCGGATTGAGCCGAGATTCGGCGCCCCCGGTGAAGCACAGGTCAGCCGAGCCTCGTTCGATGACGCGGGCGGATTCGCCGATCGAGAGGATCGCACTGGCTTCGGCGCCCATGATGGTGTTCGATGGGCCTTCGAGCCCGTGGATGATGGTGACATGGCAGGCGAGCATGTTGGGGAGGTATTTGAGCAGCCACAATGGCGGGAGGTTGTTCATGCCCGATTCGCCGGTGCCTTGCTCGGTGGACTCGGTGCCCCATTTCTCCATCGAGAACTCGCCATTGTCATCCTTGGCCGAGACGACGGCTCTTGAGAGCTCTTCGGTGTCGGCAGCGATGAGTCCAGCGCCGATCTGGCATCCGATGCGGGTGAGATCGGGGGCGAATCCTGTTTCGGTGTCTTCTGAGCCTCGGGTGATGAGTTTGGCGTCTTGGGCAGCGAGTTTGGCTGCGATGACGGCGAGTTCTGTATCGCGGGCCATGACCTTGGTGGCTTTGCGATAGGATTTGGGGACGAAATCGCGGATTTTGACTTCGCGGACTTCGCCTGCGAGTTTGGGCCGATAGGCGGAAGCGTCGAAGGCTTCGATGGGGGCAAGGGCCGATCGCCCCTCAAGGAGGGCTTCCCAGAAGGGTTCGATGCCGATACCGATCGAGCAGACGGGGCCGAGGCCTGTAATGACAATACGAGGGCGCATGGGCGATGGTATGGCGGATTCAGGGGGATGGAAAGGCGAAGGGAGTGGGGATTGGGATCGAGGTCAGGGGATCACTTGTGCAGATCGGGGAGTAGTATTGGGCTCTTCGGAAATAAGGGCACATATGAATAGACAATTCGTCTGCATTTAGATTGACAGCAAGACCACAATATCCGATAATGCCCATCAGCCCATCAGCCCATCAGCCCATCAGCCCATCAGCGGTGTGGGCGGCTTGGTGGACACATGTGTATTGATTGGAGAATTACATGCGGTACAAATCATCGGCAGTTTTACTTGTTTCCGGTTTGGTGTTTACAGCTTTCGCAAATAGTTTTGAACCGGAACCGGAACCGGAACCGGAACCATATGCGGAATGCTGGAGAAACTATGAGGGCGAGAAAAGGCAGTGTGGTGATCTTTTTAATGACCCTGGCGAAATTTGGACTGATGCCTTGGCCTATAGAGCATGTTTGGCGGGAGCTGAGGAAAATCTGGCAGCGTGCACAAATGGTTTAGGGGAAGATCGATATAGCGACGCTTGGAGTAGGTTTATTACCAGACTGAAGAATTGTGTTACAGAAAATGCAGGTGATGAAGCGGGAAGAGAATCATGCGTTGCAATGGCGCTTTTATTGTATCAAACAGAAATCAATGATTTACTCTTTCCTGATGGGGATGGCGATGATTGCCTCCCGTCAGTTGGGGACATCGCGCTGGCAAATCCAATGTATGCGCTTCGGTCTGCAGCGGTACAGCTTGGAAGTGCAGATGGCAAGTATCCCGTGGCGGTCAACACAACACTTACTTTTTCGGCAGGGATTAATGCAAGCCCCGGCGCACCTTACGATGTGGGGCAAGTTCCTTGTGTGAAAAGTGCGATTGCCATCGCAGTCTATACAACCAAGAGTGGGCCGGAAGTGGTTGTTTTTGATGCAGATACAGACACTGCGGATGGGGTATCGTTTGATTTACACCTTATAGGCGATGATCTGGTAGATACGAATGATATTACACTGATTAGCGTGTTTTATGATGAGCGAGCTGTGCCTTTGTTTTCCGAGATTGGCGCCCTTGAAATCCAAGATTCCCCAATTTCCGGCGACTGGAACCGTGACGAAGTGCTCAACACACAGGATGTGATCGACTTCCTTGATTCGTACAACGCCCAAACCAAGCGGGCGGATGTTACGAATGATGGGGTTGTTGATTCGGCGGATGCGGTGGAGTTTACCGAGGACTATACCGAGTAATCGACTATTTTCGTTTCTTTCAAACGGGCGAGTGATCGTCCGTTTTTTATTTGGCAAAAGGCTGGCGTTGAAGCGGGTGAAGAGAAGATGCCCCTCCGTTGGCGAAGACGCCGACACCTCCCCGCGGGGCGCAGGGTGGAGTAAGAGGGGCCCATTGCCCATTGCTGTGGCCATTGCCGCTGTTGCTATGACTCATTGGCCAGCTGCATGAGGGTGGCGAAGGTGCCCAGGGCTTGGGGGGAGTTGGGTTCTGGAGGGTTTTGAGGCGTGAGGCGGGTGTAGCTGCCGTCGGGGTTCATTTGCCAGGCGTTCTGACGGTCATTGAGGAGGGTGTGGATGATCTGGGCGAGTTTGGCTTTGGCGTGGGGGTCATGGATGGGGCAGGCGGCTTCGACTCGGCTCGAGAGGTTGCGATACATCCAGTCGGCCGAGCTGATCAAGTGGGCGTAGTCTTCGAGTTTGGTCGAGCCATTGGCGAAGCTGTAGATGCGGGAGTGTTCGAGGAATCGCCCGATGATCGAGCGGACGGTGATGTTTTCGCTCATGTTGGGGATTCCTGGGCGCAGGCAGCAGAACCCGCGGACGACCAGGTCGATCTTGACGCCTGCGTTGGAAGCTTGGTAGAGGGTTTCGATGATTTGGCGGTCTTCCATCGCGTTCATCTTGGCGAAGATATGGGCGGGTTTGCCAGCTTTGGCGTTGGTGATCTCGTTGTTGATACAATTGAGGAAGTGGTTGCGCATGTGATCGGGCGCGACGATCAGGCGGCTGTAGCTCATCCCGGCGCTGAGCCCGGTGATCATGTTGAAGAGCCGAACGACATCGGCGGTGATTTCTTCGTTGGCGGTCAAGAGCCCGAGATCGGTGTAGCGTTGGGCGGTGCGGGGGTGGTAGTTGCCCGTGCCCAGGTGGGCATAGGTGCGCAGCCCCCAGGCGTTGTCAATTTTTTCGCGTCGGACGACCAGTGAGCATTTGGAGTGGGTCTTGCGTCCCAGCACGCCATAGGCGACATGGACGCCGGCCGCTTCGAGCTGACGGGCGAAGGTGACATTCTTTTCTTCGTCGAATCGGGCGCGGAGTTCGACCAAGCAGGCAACCTGCTTGCCTTCCTCGGCGGCGCGGATGAGCGAATCGACAAAGGGCGAGTCTCGGCTGGTGCGGTAGAGGGTGAGTTTGATTGCCAACACATCGGGATCGGTCGCAGCTGTTTCGATGAAACGCTCGACGGAATCGGTGAAGGATTCATAGGGATGGTGGACGAGGATATCCTGTTGGCGGATTTTGGCGAAGATGTCGGATTCGGCGTCGGACAATGCGCGAGGGCGGATGGGTTTCCAGAGAGGTTCTTTGAGCTCTGGGCGGTCGATCCATGCGATCTCGTTGAGATCGACGCATGCCAGCGGGCCGGTGCGGATGAAGTGGTCGTCCTTGGTGATTTTGAGCTCGGTGAGGAGGAAGTTGAGGATCCTCGGCGATGGGTTGGGCGGGGTCTGGATACTTACAGTGTCAGCGAACCGGCGCATGCGGAGCTCTTCTTCGACATGCTCGAGCAGGTCTTCGACATCTTCGTCATCGAGCTCGACCGCTGCGCTGCGGATGAGCCGAAATGGAAGAATCTCGACGATGCGCATCCCGGGGAAGAGGTCGTCGAGGTTGTTGATGACGATCTCATCGAGGGGGATCAAGAGAGCGGGAGCGTCTTGGGATGGGGTTGGTTGATTGGTCGATTCGGTATCGAGGGCGTCGGCGCGGATGAAATGCGGGAGCACATTGGGGATTTTGACCCGAGCAAAGCGGGGCTCAGCGGGGCTTGAAGGGTTGGGGTCTTTGGGTTCGACGAGGAGCCCGAGATTCTCGGAGAGGTTGGAGATGAAAGGGAATCGGTGTCCGGGATCGACCGCCAGCGGCGTGAGGATGGGGAAAACCTTGGCGTTGAACCAGGCGTCAACCGCTTGGCGTTGTTCTTTTGGGAGTTGTTCGTATGAGCCGATGGTGATGCCTTCGTCGGCGAGTTGGGGAAGGAGCTCGGTTTGCCAGCACCGGGCCAGGTCGGCTTCCATCTCACGGATAATGCGATAGCAGGCATCGCGGGTCTCGATGGGGGGCATTTCATCGGGCCGATTGGGAGAATGGGGGATTTGTTGAAGATGGCGAGACTTGAGGAGCCCGATGCGTTTCATAAAGAACTCATCGAGGTTGGATGCGAAGATGGCGAGGAACTTGACCCGATCGAGCAATGGGGTTGATCCGAGCCGAGCCTGGGCGAGGACTCTGCGGTTGAACTCAAGCCAGGAGAGGTCACGGTTGACGAAGCGATCCCCTGGCTGGGTCGGGGAATGTGAGGCGGCGTTGGTCGCTTGGGGAGGGGAGCTCATATGAAAAGGTAGGCCTTTTTTTCGTGTATCGCACAGCGGGATGGGATACACTGACGATGTGTATTCTATGCCTTTGGGGGGAGGCTTCTATGGTCATTTCCTATCAAAGAGGCGTGATGTATGCAAGCATATGAGACTCAAGATAAGAAAATACTGATTCGATTGATTCGGGTCGGTTTTGTCGCGCTGATGCTGATTGTGATGCTGTTGTATGTCTGGAGCATCAACCAGGACGCCAGCGGCATCGAGGTCGGGTTTGCGACACAGTGGTGGGTGCCTGTGCTCACCGCGTTGGGTTTGTCTGGGATTTTTCTCGCGATTGATTTGCTCACGCCTCGCAAGAAGATTTCGACGATCTCGGGCGTGGCCTTTGGGTTGATGGCCGGCTTGATGACGGCGTGGGTGTTTTCGCAGATTATTGACCTGGTTGTGGGGTCTTGGGATATCGAAGCGGTGGTGTTCATCTCGGCGCTCAAGGTGCTTTTGGGTGTATCGTTCGGGTTTCTTGGGATCACGATGGTGATTCAGACGCAGGACGAGTTTCGGTTGGTGATTCCGTATGTGGAGTTCGCCAAGCAGATTCGTGGGCCTTTGCCTTTGATTTTGGATACCTCGGCGTTGATTGATGCGCGGATTGCGGACATTGCAGCTTCGGGTTTGATTCAGCAGACGATTGTGATTCCTGAGTTTGTGATCGAGGAGCTTCAGGTGCTCGCCGATGCGCGGGATCGAATGAAGCGCAACAAGGGGCATCGCGGGTTGGATATTGTCGCCAAGCTTCAACGGATGAACGGGGTTGATGTGATGATTGATTCGTCGCCGGTGAGCAAGAAGGCGGTTGATCTGGCATTGATCGAGCTCTCGACGCGGATGCCTGGGATGCTGGTGACACTCGATGTTGCGCTCTCGCGGATCGCGACGATCCAGAAGATTCCGACACTCAATATCAACGACCTGGCCAATGCGCTCAAGCCTGTGGTGATCCCGGGGAAGATGATTACGGTCGAGCTCATCAAGCCCGGCGAGCAGCACGGGCAGGCGGTCGGGTATCTGCCCGATGGCACGATGGTGGTTGCGGAGGATGGGTATCCGTATATTGGTCAGACGCGGGACTTGGTGATTACGAGTTCGATGCAGACGGCAGCTGGGCGATTGTTATTTGCTCGGGTGGATATGGCCGAGATGGATGCCGACGAACGCGAGCACGCGATTCAGCAATCGCAGCAGCAGTATCATCACCGTGATCGGGATGATCGAGGCGAAGATGCCCATGACGGTGGGGCTGGTGAGGCGAGGGTTGCCAGCGAGGTCAAGCCTGCGACGATCAGTGGCCCGCGGGTCGTTGAGCGTGAGGGGTCGGGGAGTTTGAAGGGCACGCCGAGGAATCCCAGGCGGTAGTGTGGATGAACATATCGGTTGGTTGGGTGCGCTACGATGAGTTTCATCGTGCGGTTTGGTTGACCAATGGGCACGGGCGAGTTGATCTCTGGGTAGGAAATAGATATACATGAAGATTCCAAGTATGCCCGCTGCCGAGATCGGCCGCGATGATTCGTGGTCGATCAAAAACGAGGTACTTTCCGGGTTGACGGTGGCGTTGGCGTTGGTGCCCGAAGCGGTGGCCTTTGCGTTATTTGCGGGGGTTGAGCCTTTGGTCGGGTTGTACGCAGCGTTCATGGTTGGGTTGCTCGCAGCGATCTTTGGCGGCCGCCCCGGGATGATCTCGGGTGCGACGGGGGCTATGGCAATGGTTGTTGTGGCGCTGGTCGCAAACCATGGCGTGGAGTTTTTGTTTGCAGCGGTGGTGTTGGCGGGATTGATTCAGATGGGTGTGGGCGTGCTGCGCCTTGGGAAGTACATTCGGATTGTGCCTCATCCGGTGATGCTTGGGTTTGTCAATGGATTGGCGATTGTGATCTTCCTGTCGCAGCTCGAGCAGTTTCAGGTCAAAGGGCCCGATGGCGGGCACGAGTGGATGACCGGGAGGCCGATGTATCTGTTCTTGGGGTTGATCGCAGCGACGATGGTCATTATTCATTTTCTGCCCAAGCTCACCAAGGCCATCCCATCGTCGTTGGCTGCGATCGTGGTGATCTCGGTGGTGGTGATCGGGCTGAATCTTGATACCAAGACGGTCGGCGATATCGCCTCGATCGAAGGCGGATTCCCGACCTTCCATTATCCGCAGGTGGCGTGGACCTGGGAAAATCTGATGATTATCTTGCCCTATGCGATTACGCTCGCTGCGGTGGGGCTGATCGAGTCGCTCTTGACATTGACACTCATCGACGAGATGACCGATACGCGCGGGCGCGGGAACAAGGAGTGCATCGGGCAGGGGATCGCCAACTCGGTCTGTGGGCTCTTCGGCGGCATGGGTGGATGCGCCATGATCGGGCAGAGCATGATTAACATCAACTCGGGCGGACGCAAACGATTGTCGGGGATCAGCGCGGCCTTGTTCTTGCTGGCCTTCATCTTGTTTGCATCGGACTACATCGAGATGATCCCGATGGCGGTGCTTGTGGGCGTGATGTTTATGGTCGTGATCGGGACCTTTGAGTGGTCGAGTTTCCGGATCATCCGCAAGATCCCGCTCAAGGATGCGTTTGTGCTGGTGCTGGTGTCGGCGGTGACGGTGTATCACGATCTGGCGATGGCGGTGGTGGTCGGGGTGATTGTGTCGGTGCTGATCTTCGCGTGGGAGCATGCCAAGCATATCCATGTCATCAAACGCGATGAACCCGATGGCACGCGGGTGTACGAGCTCAACGGGCCTTTGTTCTTCGGGTGCATCAATGAGTTCAAGAACTTCTTTGATCCTGCCAATGACCCTGATGATGTGGTGATCGAGTTTCTCAACTCGCGTGTGGTGGATCACTCCGCGATCGAGGCGATTGATAACTTGGCAGAAAAGTATCGCAAGGCGGGCAAGACGCTGCACCTGAGGCATCTGAGCGAGGACTGTCGGGTGCTGTTGCATAAGGCGGGCGATATGGTCGAGGTCAATGTGCTCGAAGACCCGCAGTATCATGTGGCCGATGATGAGCTGGCTTGAGTTGGGTTGAGATATTCAAAGGGTGGCCCGACGGAGGATTCTAGTCCTCCTTCGGGGGGTGGGGATTGATCGGTCCCGAAGGAGCCGAAGACGGCTCCGTCGGGGCACCCGGCTACTGTTATGACGGGAGGCTCGGCTTGTCTTACTATAATGATTCAGTAGTCTGCAATACATACATATTCAATGACAAATCCATGTGTAGAGAGAATTCGACTTTGCTCTCTGCTTGGTCTGTACCGCTCAAATCAAAGCGTGCAGTCGAAGGCTATATTGAGCTCATTGTGAACGGTGTGGCTGTACTTTATGATCGGCACTGGGATTTGGTGGATGCTTTCTGGGCATACTTCCCCGGGCACCTGTATGAGTATGCAAGTTCACAGGAAAAACGAGTGTCATTCATGTTTCCTGATCAGCCTATTGAGTTCACTATGGAACGCTATGCTCACCAACGACTGCGAGTGGTAGTTGGTGGAACAGTAGTCTTGGTAAACGAAGGGATTTTTTTGAAGGCAATGGTCAACGAGGCGAGTTATGCCCTTCGTTGGTTTCGGCGCAATGGCATTCCTGTTGGTGAGAAAAACCTGATCAGCTTGATGCAAGAATCAATGACACTTCTAGGGTATTCATAACTTCTTCAACGCCTCAACAAGCTGATCCACATGCTTCTCCGTATGAGCCGCGGACATCTGGATTCTCAGTCGTGCCTCGCCCTCGGGGACGACGGGGTAGCCGAAGCCGATGACGAAGATGTTGTGTTTGAGGAGTTGTTTGGACATGGCGATGGCCTTTTCGGTGGGGCCGACGATGATGGGGCAGATGGCGGTGGGGGAGTCGAGGACATCGAAGGGGGTGTTGGCGGCGATCTGCTCGCGGCAGTATTTTGTGATGTCGCGGAGTTTTTGGACGCGCTCGGGTTCGTTCATCAGGATTTCGATGGCTTTGTTGGCGCTGGCTGCGACGGTGACGGGGAGGGCGTTGGAGAAGAGGGTTGGGCGGCCTCGTTGGATGATGAGGTCGATGAGTTGTTGGGATGCGGCGATGAAGCCGCCGGCTCCGCCGCCGAGTCCTTTGCCCAGGGTGCCGGTGAAGATGTCGACGAGGCCGTTGGGAGGATTGAAGACCCCCTCTGATCCGCCTGAGGCGGGGGAAGAACCCGGCTCGGCGAGCCGGGCCACCTGGGAGAGTGGAGCGCACATGCCGTAGTGTTCGTGGGTTCCTCGGCCGGTTTTTCCCATGACGCCGTGGGCGTGGGAGTCGTCGACGACCAGCAGCGCGTTGTACTCATCGCAGAGTTTTCGGAGTTCTGGGAGGTTGGCGATGTCGCCTTCCATGGAGAAGACGCCGTCGGTGATGAGCCAGATTTGGCCTGTGACTTCGGGGTTGTTCTTTGCTTTTTCGAGGGCTTCACGCGCCGAGTCCATGTCGGAGTGTTTGTAGATTCCTTTCTTGACGCCCTTTTTGATGACGGGGGTCAGGCGCATCGCGTCGATGATGCAGGCGTGGTTGAGTTCGTCGGAGATGATGATGTCGCCGGGTTCGCAGACGGTGGGGAAGAGGGCTTCGGTGGCGTTCCAACAACTGACGAATGTGTAGGCGGCCTCGGTGCCCATGTAGGTGGCGATGGTTTTTTCGAGGGTGAGGTGCGGGGCGAATGTGCCACAGATGAAGCGGACGGATGCGGTGCCTGCGCCGTAGGTGCGGAGTGCTTCGATCCCGGCTTCGACGACCGCGGGGTGATTGGCGAGCCCGAGGTAGTTGTTCGAGCACATGCAGATGCGTTCATGACGCGACCCGTCGGCGTCGATCATGGTGACGATCGCGTCCATCGGCGAGTCGAGCGTCTGAAGAATCTTCATCTGCCCCGCGTCGTCGAGGGTGCTGAGGGTTTCTTGGGTGCGGGTTGCGAAGGGGGAAGTGGTGGTTTGGGTGCTCATCGGCGGGTCTCCTGAAAGTATGTGGTGGATTGTAGAGGGTGAATATTGAATTTGGGTGTGTCACCACGAGACCAAATGGGTGCCACTACTCGCCGTCTTCGGCGCAGTAGTGCCGAAGTTCAGTTGGTAAAGAAGACACTACTGCGCCCTTTGGGCGAGTAGTGGCACCCGGACGGGGAGATTGACTCACTTTCGGGCTCCCTGAGTGGTTGTGGTCGCCAACAATCAACCAGTGAACAAGCATCAGCGTCAAAAACTCGAAGCCGTGCTCGAATCGTTGTCTAAGGATGATCGGGATCGGCTCTTTGCCGAGGCCCGCAAGCAGCGGTCTGATGCGCAGAAACGCCGAAACACCAAAGCCCGCGAGTCGGTCGATGGCGAACGGCTTGGGCGCGGCAAGCGGCGACCCGATCCGTTGATCGATTGGGTGCTGCGATTGGTCGAGCGCGACTTTGCGCACAAACGCGAAGATGCAGCCGACGATCGGGAACTCGTCGAGGGGCTGGTCGTTGGATTGACGCGTCGGCGGGCGACGGTGCTGCCGGCTGGGTGCGATGGGGCGGATTTGTCGAAGCATATTTTGTGCCGATTGAGCGCCGAGCTCGCGGGGCGTCAGCAAGACGGGATCGCGGTGGGGGATCGGGTGTTGTTTACAACGCTCGATGTGCCCGCCGATGCGGTGGAGCATGAGGTGGTCAGTGTGCTGCCGAGGGAATCGAAGCTGGCGCGTCCGGATTCGCATGACACGAACCAGGAGCGGGTGGTGGCTGCCAATGTCGATGTGGTGGTGATTGTGGTGTCGGTGGTGTCGCCGCCGTTGCATCCGAGGCTGATTGATCGGTATCTTGTTGCGATCGAGTGGGGCGATTGCACGCCGATGATCGCGGTGAATAAGGCGGACTTGTTGCCTGCGGGTGAGCTCGACGAGGCATTGAAGGTGCTCGAACCCTATGAGCAGGCGGGGATTCCCATCGCGGTCTGCGCTGCGGTGCCGGGCGATGATTCGAGTGTGCGGGTCGATGGGCTTCGTGAGTTATTGGCGGGGAAGACCTGCGCGTTTGTCGGGCACTCGGGTGTGGGCAAGAGCTCGTTGGCCAATGCGCTTGATGAATCGCTTGGGATTGCGACGAAGACCGTGCGCGAGACGGATCATCGTGGTCGGCACACAACGACAGCCAGCGCGATGCACTTTATCGAGCCTGGGATTCGGGTGATTGATACGCCCGGGGTTCGGTTCTTTGGGCTCGCGGAGATGTCGCCCGATGAGTTGCGGTGGTTGTTCCCTGAGTTCGAGCGGTTTGTGCATTCGTGCAAGTTCAATGATTGTGCGCACGATCATGAGCCGGGGTGTGCGGTCAAGGCGGCGGTGGGATCGGGTGAGATTGCTTTGGCGAGGTATGATACTTATCTGCGATTGCTCGAAGAGTTGCGCACGGGTGGCAAGCCCAAGGATGTGTCCGAGCGGATTCGGTCTGATTTTGATCCTTCTGATTTTGATCCCGATGTGTTTGATACCAATGGGTAGCGCAGAAGAAACCACGGATGGCTACCAGAGGGAGGGGTAGATATCCGTGGTTCGTGTGGTTTTCTTTGGAAGGCCCGTGTGTGTTATGGAGCCATCGCACTTCGATAGTCGGCGAGGAATGTCGAGATGTCGAAGAAGTTGAGCGCCATGTCGCCGTTGTGATCGGCGACGAGGCTCGATGCGGAGAAGGTTTTGAGGAAGCTGAAGACATCGTCAGCGGTGACCATGCCATCGTCGGTATAGTCAGCGGGGTGTGCCGGTGCGTCGATGGTGAGGATTTGGTTGACATCGACATTGGTGCGTGTGGTGAATGAGCCATCGGGCCATTCGATGCGGATGGTGTCGATGGTTGTTGCGTCGGCGAGCCCAGCGTGGACCTCGATCGGCGAGGTCGATGCGTAGCTTGCGCCGCAGTGCATGGGCAGGAGCTGGGTTCGGTTTCCTGTAATGACCTTGACCATGGCGCCGATGCCGTGGGGTGCGAGTGAATCGCGTGCAGCGGTATCGAGTTGGATGCGGATCCAGCTTCGGTCGGCAGGTGTGGTGCCGGTGATGATTTCGTTTCGAAAGAGGCTCAGGTTGGAGTTGTTGTTGAAGATGACGATATCGAGATCGCCATCGTTTTCGATATCCATGCGCACCATGCCCCGCCCTTGCTTGGTGTGGATGAACCCGGATTCGGCAGCGACTTCGTTGAACTCGACGCCGGCGTTGGTGTTCTCGAAGATGACGGCGGGGTCGCCTGCGAAGGTGCCCAGGAAGCCGTTGGTTTCGACGATATCCAGATCGGCGTCGTGGTCGAGATCGACAAAGAGGGTGCCCCATCCCCAGTGCCCGGCGTAGGTGCCGTTGTCTCGTGCGGTGTTGTCATAGGAATGGTCCTGGTTGTGAATGAGCAGGACATTTCCTGGGCCTTGTGTGGTTGGGTAGGTGATGGAGGTGATGTACATATCGAGGAGTCCATCGTTGTTGACATCGCCGACATCAATGCCCATGCCGTTGGCGGTTTCCATGCCTCGTGCGATGATGGTTTGGTCGGTGAATGTGCCGTCTTGGTTGTTGATGTAGTATTTGGTTGTTCCCGAGTCGCCGATGAGGATGAGTTCGGGATAGCGATCGTTGTTCATATCGACGAGTTGGGGGAGGAACCCGCGGATGCCGAGGATATCGAGTCCTGCTTCGACGGTGACATCGGTAAAGGTGTATTGTCCTTTTTCGTCTGGGCCGTCGTTTCGGTAGACGCGGTTGCAGACTTGTGTTTCGATGTATCCGGCGATGAAGAGATCGAGATCGCCGTCGAGGTCGTAGTCACCCCATGCGGTGCCCAGTCCGTCTCTGGTGTTTCCGACGAGCCGGTTGACGCCTGCTTCGACGGCAACATTGGTAAATGAGTATTGTCCTTTTTCGTCTGGGCCGTTGTTTCGGTAGAGTCGATGTTCGCCTGCGAGCGCTTCGCCCGAAGCATCGCCAAAGGCGGTGACGAAGAGGTCGAGGTATCCGTCGTTGTTGTAGTCGGCTGCCGATGCGCCGAAGGTGTGCTGGAGCATATCAAAGCCCCAATCTGATGCGCGATCGGTGAATGTGCCGTCCTGGTTGTTGATGAAGAGGTAATCGAGGGTAACACCGCCTGAGAGCATGAAGATGTCCTGGTATCCATCGTTATTGAAATCGCCCACGACACCCCCGCCACTCATAACGCCATAGCGTCCGCCGGGTGCGATCTGGCGTGCAGCATCGCCGAGCCCTGCTTCAACAGCATTGTCGGTGAAGGTGATATCGGTTTGCGCCAGTGCAGCCGGGGTGATCGCGCATGCGATGGCGACCAGGGCAATGCAGGGCGCAGGTTTTGATGATGAGTGAATGGATGACGAGTGAATGCGTAAAGGGCGACGACTCGGGAACGAAGGATTGAACAACACAGCAAGACCCACACAATCTGTTTCAAGTGATATCATGCAGGCTTTGAGTTTTATCGCAGCACAGAGAACGATATCAACAGGCCAACTTATACCCGCGCACAACCCACACAAGTCGTTGGGCGGCCCGGAAAAGATTCCGGGGCAACGACGCGGGGGTGTTCGATGTGTGCATATCCTTTTACCGACCACAGCCACCAGTTACAGCGCCTGCGTTGCATACCGACTCATACCGACTCATACCGACTGTGAAGCAGCACTTTGGAACGGCTGTGCAGTCGGCGCGAGAGGACGGCAAGCGGGCGGGCAGTGAAGTGTCTCAAAAACCCCCACGGCGTTCGAGAACTGAACGCTCTAGATATATCAGAACCAGAAAGACAATGCAAGTGTTTTTTGGGACGAATTGGAGTGCGAGTTGGACAATTCAGAGACAAAAACCAAAAACGATGCTTTCCCGCCGATGGCTCTGCGTGGCTTTGAAGAGGATGCGTTTCTCGGGGCGCTCGATACGATTTCGCAATGGGCATTGTCGTATATGGAATCACTCCAAAGCCGGGATGTGTCCTCGGCAAGAGCCCCTGGAGATATTCTGGCGCAGCTGCCCGATGCCCCCCCGATGAAGGGGATGGGAAAGGGGGTGGACGCTGAGGGATGGAACGCGGTGGTTCGTGATCTTGAAACGATTATTGAGCCCGGGCTCGTGCACTGGCAATCGCCCAGGTTCTTTGCGTATTTTCCGTGCAGCGCTTCGATGCCCGGGGTGATGGGGGAGTTTGTTGCGTCGGTGCTCAATGTCAACGGGATGCTTTGGTCAACTTCGCCCAGCGCCACCGAACTCGAGATGCGGATGATGGATTGGTGCGCCCAGATGTTCGGGTTGCCCGATCAGTTTCGGTTTGATGACAAGGATTCGATCGGAGGCGGGTGCATCCAGGGCACCGCGAGCGAAGCAGCATTGGCTGCGCTGGTTGCTGCCAGGAGGAGGCAGGTGGGGCGCGGACGGGATCGCTCGACGATGACGGTCTATACCTCGACGCAGGCGCACTCGTCGATCATCAAGGCTGCGATGGTCGCGGGGTTGGCTGATGATTCCGAGGATCGTTCGCGGGTTCGGTTGATCCCCGTCGATGAGCACCTGGCAATGGATGCCAAGGCGCTGGAGCAAGCGATTGCGCAGGATATCGAGGCGGGGTTGACGCCTTGTCTGGTCTCGACGACGCAGGGGACGACCTCGACGGGAGCGTTTGATCCATTGGTGGAGATCGGGCAAGACCTTGCCCGGTTGCCTGATGCCCATCGTCCTTGGCTCCATGTCGATGCGGCGTGGGCGGGGGCAGCTGCAGCGTGCCCCGAGCATCGGTATGTGCTCGATGGGATCGAGCGGGCGGATTCGTTGTGCATCAACCCGCACAAGTGGCTGTTGACGAACTTTGATTGTGATCTCTTCTGGGTGCGCGATCGCCAAGCGTTGACGGATTCGATGAGCATCACGCCTGCGTATCTGCGCAATCAGCAGAGTGATTCGGGGCAGGTGATTGACTATCGCGATTGGCATGTGCCTCTGGGCAGGAGAATGCGGGCGATCAAGCTCTGGTTTGTGATCCGTCACTTTGGGGTGGAGGGGCTGCGGGCCCATATCCGCAGCCATATCGAGCTGGCCAAGGTGTTCGAAGCGTTCGTGACCGATGAACCCAGGCTGGTGCTCGAGGTTGAGCGCTCGCTTGGATTGGTGTGTTTTTCGGTGATGGGTGATGATGCCAAGACCAAGGCGTTGATCGAGCGGATCAATGGGCGCAGGCGGGTGATGATCTCGCACACGGTGGTGCCGATCGCTGGCCAAGATGGGATGATTCCAGACCGATGGGTCGCGCGGGTTGCGGTGGGCTCGACGGGGGTTGGACGAAAAGAGATTGATGAGTTGGTCAGCGAGGTTCGCGTCGTGCTCGATGAGGTGGTACAGTGA
>WFPK01000001.1 GCA_015487555.1 Phycisphaerales bacterium | reverse complement strand
TGAGAGGATTTGAACCTCCGACCTTTTCGTCCCGAACGAAACGCGCTACCAAGCTGCGCTACACCCCGGTGATGTCGATGGATCGACACGGCGAGATTGTATTGGGGGAAGAGTGGGCAAGTCGAGCAATGGGGATGGGTTTGTCTCGATTAGGGCTCAGGGCTCAATGACGCCGGGGTCGGCAAACTGGGGGGTTGTGGAGTAGATGTTGTCTGCGATTGTTGAAGGGTCGCCGTCGGGGCCTGCGGAGTAGAAGTATGGGCGGTTTCCGATGGTGAGTCCGCCATCGGAGTCTGGGAGGAGCTCGAAATCGGAGAGTTGTTGTGGATTGACGCCGCCTTGGGCTGGGCCGCCTAAGCCGAAGTCCTCCTTGATAAGCTTATTTCGGCGAACGAACTTCATACGAACGCGTGTGGCCGGGTTTGTAGGAAGTGCTCCGAGCGTGAAGAATGGCTTGTTGGGATTGACGATATTGACGGGTCTTCCTGGATCACCGAGGTCTCTGGGATCGCCTTCGATGATGCCGTCGAACTTGGGGTGGACATAGCGGATGGGGTTTCCCCAAGCGTCGAAGGCGGTGAGGAGAAATGGTTGGACTTCTTCGTCTGCGGAGTAGTTCTGGACGAACTCTTGGTCGATGCCGCTGATGATTTCTTGTGCCTCGGCGACTGTTGATGCGGATTGGATGAAGAGGGCGACAGAGTTGACGGGGTTGAGCTGATCGGAGGTGAGCTCTCGTGCTCGGCCGTCGATTGCGGGGTAGAAGGCACTGAGGTTCTGGCCTCCGAAGGCTGGCATGGCATTCTGGATGGCCGAAGGGAGATCCGCATATGGGATTTCGACGAGCGGCGGCGGGTTGTCGCCTTTGGCGTCAATGTAGGCAGCAAGTGCCTGGTCGAGCGATTGGATGACACCTTTGGTGGCGTGTTTTTTGCCGGTATTGACGACGGCGGACCCGACCATGGTGGTGATCCCCACGAGGATCGCGATGATGGCGATGACAACCATGAGCTCGATGAGCGAGAATGCTGATCGGGTGTGGTAGTTGGATTTTCCGGGACTGTTCATGTCTGGGTCTCCTGTGGTGCGTGCGTTGGCTTTACAAGCCAAGCGTCTGTCTGCAATGATGTCCCGTCCATATAAAAGTATACGGCTGATGCTTGCGCCCGGATGCGTCTGTGAGGGCGTGAATCAGTTGTCCTTGTTGGGCTTGGCCTCTGGCTTTGTGGTTTTCTGAGGCTTTGGCGCCGGTTGCGGGGCGAGAGAGAAGCCTGGCCCCATAATCGACGAGCCCATGATGTTGCCCAGGGGCGGCTGCTTTGGTCTGGATTGCTGGGGCGGTGGTGCGGGTTGTGGGCGTGGCGCGGGGGCTTGGCGCGGCGGTACCAAGCGGGCCTTGAAAATAACATCGGTGACTTTTTCACGGATGTTTTTCATCATGCCAAGGAACATGCGTTGCCCTTCGCGTTTGTATTCAATCTTCGGATCGGTTTGTGCGATGGCGCGGAAGCCGATGGAATCTCGGAGCTGGTCCATTTCGTAGAGGTGATCTTTCCAGGCTTGGTCGAGGGTCTCGATGAGAACCATTTGCTCGAACTGGACGAGCTCTGGGCGATCGAGGGTTTCGACGCGGGCACGGATGGCATCTTCGCGGTCTTCTTTGTCGAGGTAGCGCATGCGCGGGGTGATGCCCTGGTTGTAGATTGATTTGAGGTATTCGTCGAGCTCGTCTTCGGATGTGGTTGCCAGTGCGGTGTTGATTTTCTCTTCGAGGTCGTCGATCGAGACGGTCTTGGCCATGGCATCGACGAGTTGTTGTCGCATTTTCTGAGGCGGGGTCGTCATGATCTCGTCCATGGTGAGGTCGATATTGACGCGCTCCTTTGCCCATTTGATGAGCCCTTCAAAGGCGGCGGTTCGGTCCTGCTTGGCAATGACCATGGTTGTTTGCATAATGTAATCGACGGGGAACTCCGCTTCGCGGGTGCGGTAGAGGGCTTGGGCGCGTTCGATGACGAGATCACGGACGCGGAGCTCTTCGTCGTTTTTCGCCTTGATGATTTCCTCTGGGGTGACTTCAAAGGTGAACTTGGCCTTGATCCATTTGCTCAGGCGGGTTGGGCCGTAGTCTTTGTCTGCGAAGAGGACGATTTCATCGAGATCGGCAGCGTCAATCTTTGCAAAGGCTGCCGCTTCGAGCATTTCCTGGACTCTCCTTCGGTTTGACGCCCCGCCTTCGCGGAGATCGCCGGTGTCGAGCTCGACACCGAAGTGGTTTTTGGCCCAGCTGTGGAGCCCGGCGGAATCGAACTCCATGAGGAACTCGGAGGATTCTTCAGGGATGTATTCGCCGAGGGTAACGGTGATGTTGGCTGCGATGTCTTGCTTGGCGAGCTTGCGGATAGTGATGTCCATCTCGTTGGCGTCTTTTCCTTTGAGGCGCTCGGGGAGGATGGAGCAGTCGAGTTTTTCTCTCGCATATTCGGCAGCACATTGGGCGGGGAAGTCCGGATCGAGGTATTCACCGATGGCGTCATCCACAACCTCTTCGATATATTCGAAAATGAGGGATTTGACCTGTCGCCCTTCGAGGATACCCTGGCGGAGCCCGTAGAAGCGTTGGCGTTGGTGCTCCATGACCTCGTCGTATTCGAGGATGTTTTTGCGTTGCTGGAAGTTGCGTTCTTCGACTTTCTTCTGGGCTCGTTCGACATTCTTCGAGAGCCAGGGGTGCTCGATGGCATCGCCCTCTTTCATGCCCAGGCGTGAGAGGAGCTTCATGGTTGTTTCGCCAGCGAACATTTTCATGAGGTCATCTTCGAGCGAGACAAAGAAACGCGACGAGCCCTTGTCGCCCTGGCGTCCTGATCGTCCGCGGAGCTGATTGTCGATTCGGCGTGATTCGTGGCGTTCTGTGCCGATGACATGGAGCCCGCCGAGGTCCTCGATATTGTCGAACCAGCGGAGCCGATGGAGCTTGCATCGACCGTTCTTGTCGAGCTCGGTGCGGAGTTCCTCAGCCGCGGCGGACTCGGAACCCTTGCCGCTCATCCAGGTGTATTGGTTGGCCCAGTAACGCAAGAGCATGAGTTCGAGCTCATCGAAGGGCATGTCCTCGGCTTGGCGTTTGTTGATCCCCTGGGCTTTGAGGATGCTCGGAGCGATTTTGCGGTAGACATTTTCGCGGAGCTCTTCGTCGCTCATGTCTGGCTTGAGGGATTTGGAGGCCAGCGAGCGTTTGAGGAGGTGTTGGATGAAGTCTTCGCGGGTGAACTTGCCGAGCTTGATGTCGGTACCTCGCCCCGCCATGTTGGTGGCGATCATGACCGCGCCGAGCTGCCCTGCCCCTTCGACGACGCCGGCCTCTTGCTCGTGCTGCTTGGCGTTGAGGACCGAATGCTGGATTTGGTACTTGTTTTTGAGCATTTTGGCGACCATCTCGGATTTTTCGACCGAGGTGGTGCCGACGAGGATTGGCCTGCCCGCATCGTGGAACTCTTTGATCTCATCGACGATGGCATCCCATTTGTCTTTCTCACGCAGGAACATCAGATCGTCGTGATCGTCGCGGGCGATGGGTTTGTTGGTGGGGATGGACACAACTTCGAGCCCGTAGATGTCGTGGAACTCCTGGGCTTCGGTGTCGGCGGTGCCGGTCATGCCCGAGAGGGATTTGTACATCTTGAAGAAGTTCTGAACCGTCACCGAGGCGACGGTCTGCGTCTCGGGCTTGATGGGCACGCCCTCTTTACATTCGACCGCTTGGTGAAGCCCGTCAGACCATTGACGCCCGATCATCGGACGACCCGTGTTGGTATCGACAATGACAATCGTTGGCTCGGTGCGCCCGGTCATGCGATCGGGAACATCCATGACAATGTAGTCTTTGTCACGGGTGTAAACGGCATAGGCGCGAAGGGCTTGTTCGAGGAGATGGGGGATGTCCATGTTCTCATCGACATAGAACGAGCCAACGCCAGCCATTTTTTGTGCTTCGGCGATGCCATCGTGGGTGAGATGGGCCGATTTGCGGTCCATCTCGAGTTCATAATATTGGATATTGCGGTCGCGCTTGGATTCGAGCTCAGGGAGGGCAGCCTGGGCGTCTTTGAGCTTTTTCTGGAGCGAGGGAACTTCGGATTTGTCGCGGGTCTGGCGGATGTCGCCTTCGAGCCCTTTGATTGTTTCTTTGCAGAGGGTGACCTGGTCTTCGATGCTTTGCCATGGTTTTTGGAGCTCGACAAGCTTCTTGGCGAGCTCGCTGGCGAGTTGGTAGCGGGGTTGGTCATCGTGGGCTTGCCCTGAGATAATCAACGGCGTGCGGGCTTCGTCGATGAGAGTCGAGTCCACTTCGTCGACGACGGCGAACTGGCGTTTGCGCTGGACTTGTTGCTCGACATTGCGCTTCATGTTATCGCGAAGGTAGTCGAACCCGAACTCGGAGGTTGTGCCATAGACGACATCGCAGCGGTACATATCGCGTTTGACTTCTTCGGGCTGCATGTGCATGGGGTGGATCGCACCGGCGGTGAGCCCCATCTTGAGAAAGAAGGGGAAGGTCCAGTCGCGGTCGCGCTGGACGAGGTAGTCGTTGACGGTGACGACATGGACTTGTTGGCGTTGGACGCAGGCCATGTAGGTGGCAAGGGGGGCGACGATGGTTTTGCCTTCACCGGTTTTCATTTCGGCGATTTTGCCTTGGCCCAGGACCATGCCGCCGATGAGCTGGACATCGAAGGGGCGGGCACGGAAGGGGGGCTTGGATTCGGGGTAGAGCTCGCGGACGGCTTCGTAGAGCTCGACGGGAATATCGACCTGGAGGTATGGAGGAACATCGGTTGGGTGCCCGAGGTAGATGCCATCGGGCTTGGCGGGTTCGAGGGTGTCGATCTCGGCTTGGACTTGCTTATAAAGGGCCTGGGCGGCATCAGGGAGGGTTGAAGGATCGAAGTTGTGCTCGGGGTTGAAGATGTTGCGGATCCCCACTGCCCGGTCCATGCCTTCGCGGGCAGCGGCAAAGACTTCGACGAGAAGGTCGTCGGGCTTTTCGCCGTTGTCGAAGCGGGTGCGGAACTCTTCGAGTTTGTCTTTGAGCTGGGCATCGGTGAGGGTGCGCATCTGGGGTTCGAGCTGCCCGATGGCTTCGACGCGGGTGGTGTAGCGTTTGACGATTCGTTCGTTTCGTGAGCCGAAGACCTTTGAGAGGAGTTTGCCGATGACGGGGATTTCAGAGCTGGCCATGGTGGAGTTCTTTCGTGGTGTGCCGATTCTGATTGAGTGAATCGGCGAGCGTTTGCGCGAGACTTTGTTTCTCGTGCAAGGCGGGTGGTTTGTGTGGGGTGGTCGGGAGGACCGGAGCTACCTGCTGGGGATCGTTGGAATCAACCCTTGGGCGGCGGCAGGTTCAAGAGCCAGTGCCCGGCGATCCGGGCGGTTGGAAAGACGGATTGGATGCTCGGTGAAGAGGATTCGGCGAGGGTGCAATCACGCAGGCGATACCCTGGCTCGTCGATTTGGATTAGTCGATCGGAGGTTGTGTGGCGATCGACGATATCGCGCAAAGCGTGGGCGACCGAGCTTGGGATGCGATCGATGGTACTCGAAGCGGCTGCGGTGACCGAACAGAGAAGGAGCTGGAGCCCGATCGCTGCGATAACGAGCCCGGACATCGAGCCAGGGGGGCGTTTGGGATCAGATTGGCGACTTTGGTTGGACATTTTCGTGGAGTGTGTTCCGAGTCAACTATCGGCCAGCGTGGTGGTTGGCGTCAAGAGAATCGGAACAGCGATGTATTGTCTGCACGAAAGAGGCGATTGTAAAGCCCACAGCCCGGTTTGGTCCGATATGATTCTGGTCGGCTTGGCTCTTCATTTTGTCGAGAGCTGTGGTTTGAGCCGAGGAACTGCATGGACAAGGACGCGAGATGCTCACAACACGCCAATCATTGACCCAGACCCGTGAATCCGTGACGCATAAGTTCACAATTGACCGCCACGAGGGCTACCTGACGATCGGGCTCTACCCGGATGGGACACCTGGCGAGCTGTTTATCAAGATTGCCAAGGAGGGGTCAGCGATTTCGGGGATGTGCCAGGCGTTCTGCCGGGCATTCTCGATTGCGTTGCAGTATGGGCTGCCGGTGGATGAAGCGGTCAAACGGTTCAAGGGGATGCGGTTTGAGCCCAATGGCATGACGAGTAATCCAGATATCCCAGAGGCGGATTCGATCATTGATTATGTGGCGAAGTATTTGGAGCTGCATTATGGGGGAAGAAGGGACTAGGGAGTAGGGAAGAAGAGAGGATGGGAAGCATTAGGCGATTTGGTTTGGCGGTTCTTGTCCATCAAGAGCCGCTTTTATGTTGGTGAGGACCATCTCGGTCATGGCTTTGCGCCAAGCGATTTCGGCGCTGCCGATGTGGGGAGTCAGAACGACATTTTTGAGATTGATGAGCCCGGGGTGGATGGCGGGCTCGTTTTCGTAGACATCGAGCCCCGCGCCCCAGAGTTTGCCGGCTTGCAATGCCTCAACAAGGGCGACTTCGTCGATGACGGGGCCTCTGGATGTGTTGACGAGGATGGCGGTGGGTTTGAGGAGTTTCAAGTTCTCGGCGTTGATGAGATGGCGGGTCTGGGGGGTCAATGGGGTATGAATGGAGACGACATCGGCTTGCGATAGTCCCTCTTCGAGGGTGACACGGGTGGCGCCCAGCGGGGTCATCTCGAAGTCGATATGGCGGGATCGGGCGGTGTAGAGGATATGCATGCCGAAGGCTTTGGCGCGCAGGGCGGTTGCGTATCCGATTCTGCCCGCACCGACGATGAGGAGCTTTTTATTGCACAGGTCCATGCCGAGGAACTCGGACATGCCGAGGTGCCCTTTGGCTAGGTAGGTGTCGGAGCGGGCGTATTGGTCTGCTTCGATGAGTCGGCGGGCGACTGATTGGATGAGGAGCCATGCGAGGTTGGCGGTGCCTTCGGTGACCGCATCGGGGGTGTTGCAGACGATGACGCCTCTGTTTTTGCAGGCGGAAATGTTGATATTGTCAAAGCCGACGGCAAAGTTGCAAATAATTTTCAGTTGTTCGCCGGCGGCGTCGAGAAGAGCGTCGTCAACAGGATCGGTATACATGGTGACAAGCGCACTGAGCCCCGGAACAAAGGCGAGCAAGTCGGCGACCGAGGGCTTCGAGTCGCCGAGTGTTTTTATGCAAACCCCTTGTATTTCAGGGCTTCCGGGAACTGCGCGTGTAAATCCAACAACAGGTTTGGCGGTAGTCATGTAAAAGGATAGGACAGGCAGTGCATAAAAATTGATACCCCTCTAGGCTCAAGTGACCTTGTGGCTTGAGGGGGGCGATGGTATGCGAGGAAGTATTTTGCAGAATTCCCGAGAAAAACAGGACAAAATAGAGTTGCTATGCCGAGAAATGTGCGGTAAAACAAGTGTGTTCGGAGCAACACACATACGCATTTCCGGAAATGCAGAATGGAGTATCGCCATGGCGAAGAGAACCGCGAAAAAAACCGCAAAGAGAACCGCGAAGAAAACAACCCGTCGTCCTGCAAAGAAAACCGCAGCCCGTAAGCCTGCTGCCAAGAAAAAGACTGCTGCGAAAAAGGCAGCACCAAAGGTTGCAGCCACGAAGAAGCCAACCAAGATTGTGCCCGCCAAAGACAAACCACGCACCAAGTCTGAAGTGCTGACCATCATCTCCGAGCATGTCGGCATCTCGAAAAAAGAAGCAGCCCAGGTCTTTGATGTCATGGGTGACATGATCGAGAAGGATCTCAAGAAGAATGCTTGCGGCGCCTTCAATGTTCCTGGCATGATGAAGGTTTCGGTCCAGCGCAAGCCCGCTACCAAGGCACGCAAGGGTATCAACCCGTTCACCAAAGAGGAAATGATCTTCAAGGCCAAACCAGCACGCAATGTCGTAAAGGTCCGCCCACTCAAGGGGCTGAAGGATCGCGTCTGATATTGAGCGTTTCAATATGAACGACTCAATATGATCCAATATGATTCAATCGCACGCCCCGGCTTCGGTCGGGGCGTGTTTCTTTTTGCGCCCCCGAATAAGCAGGGCGGCTTCGGTGGTGATCCAGAGTTGGAGGGTGAGCATGAGGGCAGAGATGCCAAAGAGGAGGGAGTTGGATTGATCGGCGAAGGATTTGATGAGCAAGACAATGGCGTAGGCGGTGATGGTGAGCATGAAGAGCATGGGGAGGGCGGTAATCCAAGCGGGGCGTTTGGATTTGACAAGCCAGACGGTGATGACCAACAAGGCGAGGGCGGCGAGGAGTTGGTTGGTGGCACCGAAGATCGGCCAGAGGGCGAGCCCGCCGAGACCGGCGTTGGCGAGCCCGACCGATGGAGCATCGGAAAGGGCAAGGGCAAGCCCGGTGAGCACGGCGAGGGTGGTCGCACCGAAACGGTTGATGATAAGTCGGCGGATTGGGCCAACATTGGGGGCGATCGGTTGCTGGTCTTCGACGGCTGTACCGGCCAGTTCGCTTGCGCCGGCGAGTTCGGCGATGACATAGCGTTGGAGTCTTGTTGCGCTGTCGAGGGTGGTGGCTGCAAAGCTGGCGACGAAGACGCCCATGATGGTGATGGCGAGGGTTTGGGAGATGCCGATCGAGGCGATCATGTTGGCGGAGCCTTGGATGAAGGGGGTGAGTTTGTCGCCGAGCCCGCCGTCGCCGCCCCACTGCTGGTAGTAGGAGAGCCAGATTTCGTGCCCGGTGAGTGCTCCGGTCGAGTTGGTAGCCATGCCAATGCCTGCGATGCAGGCGATGATGACGAGGGTGGCAAGGAAGCCCTCGGTGAGCATCGCGCCGTAGCCGACATATTGGGCATCCGATTCGGTTTTGAGTTGACGCGAGGAGCAGCCGCTCGAAACGAGGCAGTGGAACCCGGAGACCGCCCCACAGGCGATGGTGATGAAGAGGAAGGGGAACATCGGTGGCGCGGGTGTGCCCGATGCGGAAGGATCGGGGACGAGGCGGACAGCGTCGGCGACGATTGGGGGATGGGCGACGAGGACGCCGAGCACGAGGAGCCCCATCGCGATGAGGAGCTGCCAGGAGTTGATGAAATCGCGAGGCTGGAGGAGGACATCGACTGGGAGGACCGAAGCGATGAAGACATAGACCATCAGGATGATGGTCCAGATGGCGACGAGGGAGAGGTGATTGGTCAGGGCGGTAGGGAAGAAGAAGACGGCGGACCAATCGATGGTGCTGCTCCAGATGATCGAGCTGTACATGAGGGCGATGGCGAGAAGCGAGCCCAAGACGAGGGTCTTGCCCTTTTTGATCCAGATGCCCAGAGCGACGGCGATGGGAATCTGGAGGAAGACGGGGACGACGCTGGACGGATAGAGTTTGAAGATGGTGGCGATGACGAGCCCGAAGATGGCCAGGACAATCCAGAGCCCGATGACGACGACGATCATAAAGAGGATACGAACGCGGGCGTTGACGACGGTGCCCGAGAGGTCCGCGATGGTTCGGCCTTGGTGGCGCATGGAGATGATGAGCGAGCCGAAGTCATGGACGGCCCCCATGAAGATTGAGCCAAGGAAGACCCAGAGGAGGGCGGGCACCCATCCCCAGACGACCGCGATGGCGGGGCCGACGATCGGGCCGGTGCCTGCGATGGAAGTGAAATGGTGCCCGAAGACGAGGGATTTCTTTGAGGGGACAAAATCGATGCCGTCGTTGAGTTGGCAGGCGGGGGTTTGGCGGGATGGGTCGATTTTGAAGATTTTGGAGGCGAGGAATCGGCCATAGGATTTGTAGGCGATGATGTAGAGGGTGAATGAGGTGATGACGATGAGCACGGTGTCCATTGGGAATCCTTTGAGGCTCCTTGGGCGGGAATCATTCGACTCTTGGCGATCGGGTGCCACAATACCATAGTTGGTTCTACGGTTCACAGGAAATGGAGTATTGCCTTGCAGATCAACAAACATGTTTCTTCCCGTGCGGTGGCTCTGGAAACGACTCTTTTGGTCCACGGGGTGCCTCATGCTTGTGCTGCACAGTTGGCCAGTGAACTCGGGGTGGCTGTGGAAGCGGAAGGGTCGACGCCTGCACTCGTCGGCGTCGTTGATGGTGTACCTACCGTTGGGATGGGGATGGGGCAGCTCCAGGCAATGCTCGAACATGGGGATGTGACCAAAGCCAATACCGCCAATCTTGGGGTGCTGATGAATCGTGGGCAACACGCCGCGACGACGGTAAGCACGACGATGGAGATCGCAGCGTTTGCCGGGCTGCGGGTCTTTGCGACCGGTGGGATCGGAGGCGTACATGAGGGATATGGGACAAAGCTCGATATCTCGGCGGACCTGCTGGCTTTTACGCGGTTTCCAATCGCCGTCGTGACCAGCGGAGTGAAATCCATTTTGGATGTCGTCTCGACCCGCGAAGCGTTGGAATCGTTGGGTGTGACAGTCGTTGGCTGGAAGACCGATTCGTTCCCGGCGTTTTATCTGCGGGAATCCGAAGCCGGGGTGGATGTGCGGTTTGATGATGCGGATGAGCTCGCCGCATTTGTGCGCATCGAGTTGGCGCGGAGTGGGCGGGGGATCGTGATTGCCAATCCAATTCCTGCTGAGCACGAGTTGGACTCGGAGATGTGGAACAAGTGGCTCAAAAAGGCAAAGAAACTGGCCCATGCCGATAGAACGAGTGGGCGGGGAGTAACACCTGCAATCTTGGGACATCTGCATGCGGTTTCAGAAGGGAAAACCCTTGATGCGAATATTGAGCTGGTGAAATCGAATGCGCAGGTCGCAGGAATGATTGAATCCCGGCTTTGACGCATTGCCAACCCTGTTTTTTTCCGAACATGGCATGTTTATCGGGTGTATCTTTACGAAAGTTTGACACACGAAAGGGCGATTCTTGCCCACAGAATGGGCGGATTTGTGCTAGGATAGAGTCTGGGAAACGCGAAGGTCGAGCGCGGAGGTGCTTGATTGGGTTGTTCTTCCGAGATCGTTGTAAAGATTGAGAGATACAGCTTGTGTGGAGAGCCAAGCTGTGGATAGGCAGTATCGAAACCCAAGGAGATGAGAACATGCGTAAGCAAATCGGTATCGCGGCCCTGATCGCGACAGCAGGAATGTGTGCTTCGGCACTTGGTCAGGACAGTGTGAGTTCGAATCTCGGCGGGCTGCCGGGCGATGCGCTGAATCCATGGAACGACAACAACGCGGCCTATGTTGTTGATCTGGCCCCGCTGATGACCTCTGGCGGGCACACCTTTGGCGCAGGCATCCTGCTCAAAACCACACAGACAGACCCGTTGTTCTTCAACAACTTGGGCTCGTCGAGTTCGATCAGTACGGACATCCTCAATGATGTACCTTTCTCCCAGACGAGCTATGCGGTGTGGAACGCTGCGGGTATGGGAATCAATGGGGTAATGAATACGGCTCCGGGGAGTGTTTCGGCACCCGCATCGGGCTCGCAGTTCTCGGTTGCTTGGTCTGAGTTCGGGACTTCGTCATCTGGCAACAGCTACAACGGGATGATCGGCGCGATCGTGAACTTTGATCCTGCCGATCCCAACCGGCTCTATGTTGATCGCAAGATGGTTGCAGTCAACTCAAGCTCCGAACTTGCGGTAGACTCGTCACAGCTCGGCGGTGTCTCGGTCGATGCCAACGGAAATGTGTACTACCGCGGCGACGATTTCAATGTGACTGGACCCAACCCAGTCATCGGCAACAACATCTTCCGTACACGGATGGCCGATCGTACTCCTGGCGTGCAGAACTTCATCTCGCTTGGCGGGACGCTGGATGCAACTGACCACATCATTCAAAATGGCGGGACGGTGTTCGTCGTCCCCAACAACCTGCCAGCCTCGATTGCAGGCGGCGATGGGCTCTACGCCGGGGTGAACTTCAACTCCGAGTATGTCTATGGCGCAAGCTTCGGCACCACAATGGCAACCTCGGCCCACTTTGATACCTCCGGCGGGCAGCTCGGAAGCGGACGCGGTGCCAATGGGTTTGCTGCGGTCGATGCCCTTGGGATTGGCGCAGTGGGCACCTACGGGCAGTATGCCAAGGACGCCAACAATGCCACGCGCACTTTCAATCTCTGGGGCGTTGATGCAACCGGAGCTGTGATCGGTGCCAAGGCATGGGATGTTCCGACCACCATCATCGACAACGACGATGGCTTTACCCTGACCTACGCCGCCTTTGCCGAGTTTACCAACTACCTCGGATCGACACCATTCCGTGGCGGCGTGGGCAATGTCGCCGTTGGGACCGACAAGGATGGCAACGGCATGTTCGCAGCGACCATCGCTGAGAACGGGCTGAGCAACGACCTCTCCACACAGATCATTGTTGGACGATACAACGCGGATTTGGATACCACCGAGTTCACCTTCGCTGCCTATATCGACCTGCTCAACTTGTTCACGCAGGATGCGGGCAAACCGATCTTTGATGATATGGGTGTTGAGATCGGTCAGCTTGTGAACTTGGACGCGGTCACCGGGGGCACACCTTTGGGCCCATCGTTCTCGGCACCAACGATTGATGCTGCGGGCAATGTCTGGTTCATCGGCTCGGTTGAGCTCTACGACCGGTTCGTCGGAGGCGCTTCGGACTTTGACGGCGCGTTGCTCCGTTCGGTGCTTGATCCTGATACCTTCTCGTACCGGATCGAGCTTGTGCTTGAGAACGGCTCGCGAATCATGGGGATGAACTCTGATCGTGAATACATGATCAACTTCCTGGGTTCAGCAACGGCTGCCGGCGGTCCTAACCCCGGTTCGATGTGGTCGAACAATGCTTCGAGCTCATCGTGGAACAATGTTGATATCTCGGCGACCGAGCCCGGTGACACCCGCTCGAATGGTGGTGTGATCGTCTCGACCTCGGTAACCTACGATGTTAATGGCGACGGGCTGTTTGATGCAGCTACTGGTGGCGATGAGGCGTACTCGGTTGCGTTGTATATCGGGCACTACGAAGAGGATACGGGTTGCCGGGCGGACTTCAATGGTGATGGCTCGCTCAACTTCTTTGATATCTCGGACTTCCTGACCGCGTTTAGCGCGATGGACCCTGCCGCCGACTTCACCGGCGATGGTGCATTCAACTTCTTCGATATCTCGACCTTCCTCAGCGAGTTCGCTACGGGTTGTCCATAATCGACTTTGACCTTCATGGGTGCCCAGGCGAGAGTCTGGGCACTCATTACGATTTCAGGGCGTTCGCCTCTGCCGATGCGAGCGCCCTTTTCGCAAGCAGGTGCGATTTCTGGTGCCTGGCATCGTATCTTTGGGGCGCGGGGCTCATCTTTTTCCGCTTTCCTCGCTGGCCGCTAAGTTCTGTGTTAGAATACAGATATCGCAGAACAAAGGAGTTTCTCGTCATGATGTACGCCCGATTTATCCCCGTGATTCTTCTCTCATGCTTTGCCTCGATTTCATCTGGGCAGTGGGATCCCAACAACGGGCTTTGGGGGAAAGAAGACCCGCGGGATATCCGGGTGATGTCTTGGAATGTGCAGGACGGGATTTGCTCGTCGAATGACAAGGACGATGCGTTCAACAGCTGGAACGGGCTGGTGCGGATCGTGGCCTCGCTCAAACCTGATGTGCTGATCTTGCAAGAGTGCGCGGACAACTCAGGCAATGGGACAGGATCGGGTGCGGATTCGGCAGCAGTGCTCGATGATGTCGCCAACATGTTTGTCAACGGCGGGGCCGATATCTATAACGGCGGCACGGTGGGCTCGTACATCAAAAAGTTCGTCGCCGATTATGATCTGCCCTATGTCTACTCATCGACCAACTCGGACGGATGGAATCGGAACCTGATTATGTCGCGGTTTCCATTTGAAGATATCAACAACGGAGGCGGCGCGACAATCTCAAACTTTGTGATACTCCCCGATGCCTATCAGTCGGGAGGCAGCGGCGGGATTCGTGGATATCAGTTCGTCGAAATCAATCTTCCTGATGCCGACTATGCAGGCGACCTGGTGGTCGGAAACGCCCACCTCAAAGCCGGAGGCGATTCGAGCGACTACGACCAGCGCGAAACCGCAGCACGCAATACGGCCTACTACATCGACTACTACTACAACGGCGCAGGAACAGGCGTGAGCGATCCAAACAACAAAGTGGTCGTTCCTGGTGCAGGTGATGTGCTCGACGAGTTCACACCTGTGATCTGGGGCGGGGATCTCAACCAGAATCCAAGCTCATCGAGCCCCAACTCGTGGATGACCCGGGCGGAAAACTTTGGAGGAACAGACGGCACCGATCGTGATCGAAGCGATGCGGTCTTCTCGAGTCCTTCACATCCGATCTCTGGCGAAACAAGCACGCAGGGCAGCTCGAGTCGGCTTGATTATCTCTGCTGGCAGGATTCGATTGTTCAAGTACGCCGGCAGTTTTTGTTCCGCTCGACAGGCTCGGGGATGAACACAAGCCGAATCCCTGAACCTGCCCGTTCGTACCCAGTGAGCCCCAGTGCGATCTCGGGGATGGCATCAGACCATCGCCCGGTGATTGTGGACTTTATCATGCCTGCGCCAGCGAATGATCCTTGCCCGTCGCCTCCGGATTATGTGGATGACGACCTGCTCAACTTCTTCGATGTCTCCACCTTCTTGACGCTGTTCTCGGAAGGTGATTCTGAAGCAGATGTCAATGACGACGGTCAGCTCAACTTCTTTGATGTCTCAGAGTTCCTGAGTGTTTTTGGTGCGGGCTGCCCGTGAGTTGATCGCCAGGGCTGTAAACCAGGGCTGTAAACAGGTCAATCGCCTGTCTGATCTCGCATGGTGCGGATCTCGGAGACTGCCTGTTCAAGCTGGCGTTTGAGCTGACGGACGCGGAGCAGTGAGCGGACGCGGGTGAGGAGCTCGAGTTTGTTGACGGGTTTGGTGAGAAAATCATCTGCGCCTGCGTCGATGGCTCGTTCGACATCGCCGACCTCGTTGAGCGCGGTGACCATGATAATCGGGATATCACGGGTTGCGGAGTCTTTTTTGAGCTTCTCGCAAACCTGGAACCCGCTCATTCTTGGCATCATAATATCGAGGAGGATGATATCTGGTGCGTTTGCAGCAACGGAGTCGATCGCTTCGAGTCCATCGCGTGCGACGCGGACTTCGCCTCCGAGCTCGTCGAGATAGGCGTGGAGGAGTTCGAGGTTTTGTTCGTTGTCATCGACGATGAGGACGCCGTTGTGTTTGATGGGGGTTTGGTCAATGGTGGAGAAATCGGCGTGTGTGCCCGTGTTGGCGTCGGTGTTGGTGCCTGTATTGGTCATGATGGAGCTCGATTCCGCGTTCGGCATACAGATCAATGCGATGATCTGGTGCCCTTGGTGAGGTTGCTGCCTAATCTTTGGATGCTCGGGGTCAAGAAACCACCTCGCAGCGGGGAATCCATAGGCTCATTTTGGGGAAAGATTGCGTGCAAGCATGGAAGCATCAGTTTGAGAAGCCGACGATCAAGGATTTGATCGGTGCGCTCGATCCCCAAACGCGTGCGCTCTATCAGGAGCTTCGCCGAGCGGTGCTCAAAGAGCTCAAGAAGAAGCCCAAGCTCGAATGGATGGGGCTGAGCTGGTGCTGGTGCGAGTGCACCCCTCTCGAAGACGGAGGGCTCCTCAGCGCGGTGTACCTTGTGAGCGACCCGGCCAACCCTCGCGTGGCCTTGGCACTCTCGACCGTTTTTTTTGAATCCCACCCACCTCATACACTCCCCAAGGTACTTCACGGCGGATTTGAGCAGGCGACCTGTGTAGGGCACCGGACCTGGTGCGAATGGGCGATTGTCTCTGAGGATCTTGTTGCTGGTGTCCTCGAGGTGATCGCGCTGGCCCATGGGTCGCATCGGGGAGACTGAGCGAAGGAAAGGGAGCTGATCTTGAAGCGGATCAGGGCATTGGGTCGATTGGACTTTGACGAGTTGTTTTTTTCCCTAAGGAGCCCCCCTTTGCTGCAAATTTTTTCACAAAGCCCGGTGCGTATTCTTTGTTTACTCATGCTCTGTGTGTGCTCGGCAACAGCTCCGGGCGGGCCTTTGGACAAGTTCGCTGAAAAACGGATATCCCGGACAGATCTCGGTGGCGGGATCGCATCGGTGTATATCGCCGATCTGGATACCGGCGAAGAACTTGCCGATATTGATGGCGCCCGGGCAATGGTACCCGCATCGAATATGAAGCTTCTCACAAGCGGAGCTGCGTTGTTTGTGCTCGGCGATGAGTTTGTTTTTCGGACAAAGTTGATTGTCGATGAAACCGCGACACCTGCGACACTGATTATCAAAGGCGATGGCGATCCGGCCCTTGGTGATCCGGCGATTTTTATAGGCGAAGAACCCGGAGTGACGCTTGATACGCTTTTCGATCAAATCGGCAGTGCGCTGACAGGGGCGGGGGTCGATGAGATCGGAAGAATTCTGGTTGATGATCGCGTGCTCGATCGGAACTACACGCACCCGTGCTGGCCGATCGAGCAACTGAATCGGTGGTACTGCGCCCAGGTGGGCGGGCTGAACTTTCATACCAATGTGATTAATGTATACACGACGCCCTCTTCGGGGGGAACGCCGATTGTCAATCTTCAGCCTGATGCCGGATGGGTGGATTTTCGGATCAAGGCCAAGTCGGATATGAAAAAACGCGATACGGCTTGGGTCTCGCGCCCGTCGAAATCAAACTCGTTTACACTCCATGGGAATGTGGCGAGCAAGTCGGAGATTCCCGTTGCGATTGACACCCCCCCACTCTTTGCGGGGCAGCTTTTGGCGACGGAGCTTGAGAAACGCGGCGTTCAGATCGGGGATGAGGATTCGTATCCCGAGGACATGGTCAGGCTTGTTGAGCCTTCGGATTGGTACGCGAGCTCGCGGACGATCGCGGTGATTACGACGCCTTTGAGCGATGTGCTCGGGCGGACGAATACAGATTCGCACAATCTCTATGCTGAAGCATTGCTCAAGCGAATCGGGCATGAAATCACTTCTGATCCAGGGTCATGGGAGAACGGCGCGACGGTGATCCGGATGCTTTTGACGGAGAAGCTCGGTGCGGGGGCTGCGGAATCGACAATCATTTCGGATGGTTCTGGGATGTGCCGGGAGAATCGAGTATCACCCAAGACAATGACTGCTTGGATCGGCGCACTCTCACGATCGGATCATTGGGCGATGTTCCGCGATTCATTAGCGACTCCTGGGCAAGGGACGCTTCGGAATCGGTTCCTCGATGATTCGCTTGATTCTGCGTTCTATGGCAAGAGCGGGTACCTCAAGGGGATGTATGCCTTGTCTGGGGTGTTGGTACATCCGCGCTCTGGTCAGCGGGTGGTGTTTTCGATCATGCTCAACGATGTAAAACCTGGGACGACAAGTTTGAACGCCAAGCCTTTGATTGATTCGATTGTCGAGGAGATTGATGCGTGGATGAGTGCGAAGGCAAGGTCGGCGAGCTTTGGGGGGTGAGAGAGAAGATCGTGGTTAGAAATCTCTTCGAGATTTTAACCACGGCACGAACTGGTGGCCGTGGTGATGGTGTCCATCGTAAGCACCGGAGGCCAAGGGCGAACGGGCTGGCTGTTGCGGGTGTCTTGCGGGGTCTTTGGGGTGGCGTCGAAGCCTACGCGATCGCAGTTGTGTGATTGATCCCAGTGGGCATCGCGCGAGGCGTCGAAGTTGGCGGCCCAGTGGAAGAGGGCCTGGTTTGGATCGTGGATATCGACCGATCGACCGAGCACAACGATGAAACGATGAGTCGATGGTTCTTTGAAGAAGGCATCAAGAATTGTTGCCCCGAGTTTGGCGTTTTCGGGTTCGTTGTGGTCTTTGTCGGCGCGGATGAAGAGCCAGGCGGGGGATTCAATCGGCGAGGATGCGTCGAGGACGCCGGGGATGGATTTGGCGAAGGTGATCGCTTGGGCGCGTTGTTCGTCGGTTGGGATTGGATGGGGTGCTTCGAGCGGAAGGGCGTCGGCTTCTTCGCCTGTGATTTTTTTCGTCGCATCGAACCCGAGTTTGATGCCTGCACCCAAGCGTGGGGCGGCGTGGTCGAGGATATCGAGTGGGCCGTGGGCTTGGACGATATCGCGCGAGGGTTTGCAGTGCTGACAGACGGCCGCCATCACGGCGGTGAGGTCGTGGACATCAACACTGTCATCGACGACGAAAATATTTTTCGTCCAGGCCATTTGGCCTGCGCCCCAGATGCCGCTCATGACGGTGCGGGCGTGGAGGGGGTAGTGTTTGGTAATCTGAATGTTGGCGACATTATGAAATGCGCCGTAGGCCGGGAGGTCGTAGTCGTTGATGTCGGGGAGGATGGTCTTGAGCAACGGCTGCATGATCCGCTCGGTCGCCTTGCCCAGAAAATAGTCTTCCTGAGGCGGGAGCCCCACCACGGTCGTTGGATAGATGGCATTGGTGCGGTGGGTGAAGGCGGTGACTTCGACAATTGGGTAGCGATCGGGCATGGAGTAGAACCCGGTGTGATCGCCGAAGGGGCCTTCGAAGATTGCGCCGGGGCCGAGGTCTGATGGGGTCGAAGACCCGGCTCGGCGAGCCGGGCCACCGCCTGCATTTTTTTCGCGTGGGTCCCACCCGGGGAATCCTGCGTCGGTGCGGACGAAGCCTTCGATAACCATCTCGGCATCGGATGGCACCCAGAGGGGGACGGTTTTGGCCCGGCAGAGTTTGATGCCTTTGCCGTTGAGGAAACCGGCCATGAGGAGTTCGGAGATGCCCGGTGGGAGCGGGCAGGTGGCGGCGTAGGGCAGGACGGATGAGCCGCCGAGGGCGATGGCGACGGGCATGGGCTCGCCGAGCTTTTTCCATGAGCGCCAGTGAGCAGCTCCGTCGTGGTGCATGTGCCAGTGCATCGCGAGTCGGTTCTTGCCGAGGAGTTGCAGGCGGTACATGCCGATGTTGTGGGACTTGGGTTTGGGCTCGTTGCGATCGTCGGCGTGGATGGTGTGGATGCCTGCGAGGGTGATGAATCGCCCGCGGAAGTTGGCGTTCCAGGTTTGGTCGTTGATGTCGGGATGGCCGAGCCCGGGGATGTGATCGTTGATCCCCGGTGGGTACCCCACGGCTTCAAAGTCGCCATCGAGTGGCCAGCAACGGAGCATGGGGATGGTCGTGAGGTCGATGGCGTCGCCGGTATGGATGACCTCTTGGCATGGGCCGATCTTGTTGGATCGCTTTGGGCCGATCTTGAGGAGGGGGAAGAACTGCTTGGCTTTGTCGAAGGCTTCGGCGATGGAGCGGGGTGGTTCGGGTTTGACCAACTCGGCGATGGTCTCAGCGATGTCGTCGAAGGCACGGCTGCCCAGAGCCATTTCCATTCGACGGTATGAGCCGAAGGCGTTGATGAGGACGGGGAAGGCTGAGCCTGTCGGACGCTCGAAGAGCAGGGCTTTGCCGCCCAGGTGGGCGAAGGCGGGGTCGTTGCGCTGGGAGGCGGGTGAGCCGAGGTTGGGGGCGGGGGATTTGGACTCGGTATCGGCGTATTGGGTGATTTCGAGGACGGGGTCGATCTGAGAATTGATGCGAATCAACTCGCCTGAATGTTCGAGGGCTGCGACAAAGCTTTGGAGGTCGGCATACATTATACTTACGATATGACACCACCCACCGAGAAACACGACACAACGGACACCGATCTCAAGCCCGCGTTTGTCTATGCGACGACGCGGGATTGGGTTGGGTATTTTCAGGCGATTGATGGACGCGAACCGCGTGAGACGCTCGTCGAGGCGATCAAACGCTTCGATGCCGAAGCAGTTGAAGCCACACGGTTTGCGGTTGATCTTGGGTGCGGCGAGGGGCGCGATAGCGCAGCCTTGCTCCGCGCGGGATGGAAAGTCCACGCGATTGACGGGCACCCTGATGGGATTCGGAGGCTGATCTCGCGCGGTGATCTGGATGACCCATCGCGGCTGACGATGCAACTGGCCCCGTTTGAGTCGGTTGAACTGCCTGCGTGTGATCTGCTCAACGCGAGTTTTTCGCTTCCGTTTTGTCGGCCTGAGTGTTTCGAGACGATGTGGACGCGGATTGTCGATGCGATCCGTCCCGACGGGCGGTTCTGCGGGCAGTTGTTTGGGGATCGGGATTCATGGGCGAAGATTCCGGATCGGTCGCACCAGACGCGCGAGCAAGTTGAGCGGCTTTTGGAGCCCTTTGATGTGGAGCAGATGAAAGAAGACGAGCGCGAAGGCGAAGATAGTCATGGGACAGCCAAGCATTGGCATGTGTTTCATATCGTGGCGAAGAAAAAGCAGGACGCAAAGGTGGGTGGTTGATGAGTGCGGTGATTGATGTTCAAGGTGTCGAGAAGATGTATCGGCGGAAGGTGCATGCGCTGCGGGGCGTGGATTTGCAGGTTGGCGCGGGGGAAATCTTTGGATTGCTCGGGCCCAATGGTGCGGGAAAATCGACGCTGGTGAAGGTGTTGATGACGGTGATCTCGGCGACGAAATGCAAGGGGACGATGCTGGGAAAAAAGATCGGCGATAAATCGGCGTTGACCCAGGTTGGATACCTGCCTGAGCATCACAACTTTCCCAAGTATCTCACCAGCCGACAGGTGCTTCGGCACTTTGGAGCGATGTCGGGGGTGGATCGCAAAACGCGCAACACGCGGGCCGACGAGTTACTTGAGGTTGTGGATATGACGGATTCTGCATCGCACAAACTCGGGACTTATTCCAAGGGGATGCGTCAGCGGATCGGGATTGCGCAGGCGTTGATGAATGATCCCAAGCTGGTCGTGCTCGATGAGCCGACCGATGGGGTGGATCCGATCGGGCGCAAGGACATCCGCGAGATTTTGCTTCGGCTCAAGGGCGAGGGGCGAACGGTGTTCCTCAACTCGCATCTGCTCTCCGAACTCGAGATGGTGTGCGATCGGGTGGCGATTATGGTGCATGGGTTGATGCGCCAGCAAGGAACGATCGACGAACTGACCCAAGGGCGGAGCGGATTCAGGATCAAGACAGGATCAGCGATTGATGAACAGACGATTGATGCGTCGAAGGCTGCGGTTCCTGGGGTGGAATGTGCTGGCAGGCCGGGCGAAAACACGATTGTCTTCAAGACGAACGATGCACAAGCGGTTCAGCCTGCGATTGATGCACTCCGCGCTCGCAGCGTGGTGATCGAGTCACTCGGTGCGCACCGTCCATCGCTTGAGGATTTGTTTATCAAGGCGGTCAATGAGCACCCTGATGGTGCCCGGCCCGGCGCTCAGAAGGCGAAGAAAGGGAAGAGGGGGGCACGGTCATGATTTTGATGCAGACGATAGCAATCTTTGTTGATGCGTATCGAGAGCTCAATGCGAAGAAGCTGTTCTGGTTGACGCTTGGGCTCAATCTGCTGGCGGTCATCATCTATGCGTCGATTGGAATCAATGAACGGGGGTTCACAGTCTTGTTCTGGACACTCGAAGGGCTTTTTAATACTTCGATGATGTCAAAATCGACTTTTTATAAGTTCGAGTTCGTCACTTGGGGCGTGCCGATGTGGTTGAGCTGGGGTGCCACGGTATTGGCATTGATCTCGACAGCAGGGATTATTCCTGACATGGTTTCTGGGGGAACAATCGAGCCGATACTTTCCAAACCGATTGGGCGGGTGCGACTGTTTCTCACGAAGTACCTGAGTGGGCTGGGCTTTGTTGGTGTTCAGGTGCTGGTGTTTAGTGTTGGATGCTTCCTTGTACTTGGGATCCGGGGGGAATCATGGGAGTTTGGACTGTTCCTTGCGGTGCCGATTGTCTTGGCTTTCTTTAGCTATCTCTTTGCATTCTGTGTCTTCATCGGACTTGTGACCCGATCGACGATCACAGCATTGCTTTTGACGATTGTCTTCTTCCTGTTGATCTTTGTGATCAACATCAGCGAAGCACTCACCATTTCATCGCGGGAAACAGCGATGGTCCAGATTGAAGATGCGCAGGAGCAAGTTAAGTCTCAGGAAAAATTTGCAAACAAACGGATTGAACAGTATCAAGAACAGGGTAAAGCGATTCCAGGAGTTGACGGCGAACCACTCCCCCCGAACTTCGATGACTCGCTCGAAGCGGTGAATCCAACGCTCTCGTTTGCCCGCGAGAATCTGGCAAAGGCCCAACGAAAGCATGATTCTTGGGACACTTGGGCTTCATGGTTTTCGAGAGTGAAGTTTGTTCTTCCCAAAACAGGGGAAACGATAGGGTTGCTCGAGCGGAACTTGATTGATGACGATGAACTCGACGGGTTTATTCAGATGATGGAGGATTTGAGTGGCGAAAACTCCAATCAACAAGACCCCCGCGTCAACGAACGGATCGAGGCGGTGTATGACGCGCGAACGATGACTTGGATTCTGGGGACATCGTTTGCGTTCGAGGCCTTCCTCTTGGGACTCAGCACCCTGATCTTTGTTCGGCGAGATTTCTAGTCGTCCCTTTTTCCAAGCTCCACCCCGCGCTCTTTGGCAGCGTGGATGGCGTGGATGAATGCGTCCATGACACCGGACTCATCGAGGGCATCGGTCGCGGCTTGGGTCGTGCCGTTTTTGCTCGTCACTTTTTTACGCAGGGCGCTTGGGGTGTCGGTGGATTGGCTCAGGAGTGAAGCTGAGCCGAGCAGGGTTTGGCGGACGATGAGTTGGGCCTGATCGGAGTCGAACCCGAGTTGCTCGGCAGCTTGGGTCATGGATTCGGCAAGGTAGAACAGGTATGCCGGCCCTGAACCAGCCAAGGCAGTGTAGGCGTCCATCAAGGATTCGGCGATGGTGATCGCTTGGCCGACGCTTGAGAAGAGCTGGGTCGTCAGGGCGAGATCGGATTCGGTCGCTGATGCGCTCGGAGCGATCGCGTTCATGGCCAGCCCGATCTGGGCGGGGGTGTTGGGCATCACACGGATCACACGGGCTTGGTGATTGAAGGCCTGCTCGACCTGGGCGATGCGGGTGCCTGCGAGGATCGAGATGACGAGAGGGGGATCGGGGAGCTGGTCGAGCAGCGCTCGGATCGGGGCGATCGCGGGTTCGAGCATCTGAGGCTTGACCGCGAGAACAATGGTGGTGGCGGGAGTTGAATGGGAGCCGAGCCAGGCAAGGGCGGCGGCGGGGTCGGCGAAGGGGTTGGTGAAGAGGTGATGGCGGGATTGGTCGGGATCGAGTACGGCGACGGTTTGAGGATCGAGGACCTGGGCGGATGAGGCACCCGAGATGATGGCCTGGGCCATGTTGCCGGCGCCAATGAAGAGGGTGGGATGGGGG